>NZ_JBRREK010000025.1:0-74487 GCF_056760235.1 Stenotrophomonas sp. STEN018 | reverse complement strand
CAACTGCGCCACGCTTGAACTCTGCACTGAACTTCCTTCGCTTCGACATGAACACTCCTCAAGGCCTCGGTCGGCCTTCTCGTAAGTGTCCGTGATAACGGGGGTGAACCCTCTGGCCATCTCCGCACTACTCGTGCAAATCAGAGATCAATTTTTTCGAATCTAGCACACGTCGCCGCCCGCCCCACTATGACCAGCAAGGACTTCGCGCGGCTCATGCCTACGTAGAGCAGCTCTTGCCGCTGTGACAAGTCGATGGTGTCCAAACCCCACAAGATCACGATCGGCGATTCGAGGCCCTTGAACCGTTGGATGGTGTCGATCAGAACCGTGGATTTGCCTCGAACCCCCTCTTCAAGCCAAGTTGCTGGCTTCGGCAACGGAAGCCTTTTCAGGGCAGCGTAGTACTCGGCCTTGTGCAGGGCATCTGCCACCAGCACCGTGATGTCACCTGGCGCGACACCTTGTCTGGCGACAAGGTCGACGATGCGGGCATTGATCTTGGCTGCCTGTGGGTCTCGACTTGGCGATTCGTCAAACTGAACGTTCTCGCCCTGAATGTCAGGCGGACACACTGGAACGCCTTTGTAGTGCTTGTAGGCGGCTTCGTGAATCGGCGCCGTGTTGCGGCAATTCGTGGTCAACGAGAACGGTTCGTCGCGGATGGGGAAAGTCCCTGCGCGGGCATACAGGTTTTGGTTGTCGTCGTAGAACACGTATAGCGGGCAGCTGTCGTAGTCGGTCAGCAGCAGCTCGAGCGGAACCCAGAACTCCTCACGAAAATCCTGGCCCTCGTCACAGACGATGGCGTCGTACCGATCTGGGAGGACTTCTAGGGAGTATCCGAGTGCGTTGGGTAGTTGCACTTCGTAGAGATCCTTGCCTGGATAGGTGACCTTGGCTTCGGAAACCAGATCCCGCCCAGATGCACGATTGGCCCTCTCAACCTGCCGGTGACACAGTTGATGGAAGCTCATCACATCAAGATTCGGGATGCCGGCACAGAGGCTTGATAGGTGGTCCGCGAGCTGCCGGTTGTAGCAAGTCAGCAGCGTTCGGAACTCCTCGGATGCAAGGCGCCGTGCTTTTTCAAGTGCCAGGACCGTCTTGCCCGTGCCAGCGCCACCGCTTACAGCGACCCTGCGGTGGGAGCGCAAAAAATCGAGCACGCGAATCTGATCCTTGGTGAGAACCAGTCGACGCGCCTCCTGGTCGGCCAACTGCGACGAGATCAGCGGCGCGACCACGAAAGAGCGCGCAAACACATCGCGAAGGACATCGGTGCCGCGCCTGCCCATAGGCGTGAACCCCGATGCATCGTTGCCCCAATAGGCGAAGACCGCATCGATCCACGCCTTCGGATCTTGGAGATCCTTCGCGCAGCCAACGAGGGTCGCCGGCATGTCGGGCCGGCTTAGGGCATTCGCATCCCCGACATCAGGGAAGAACACCGCATGACCTCTGAGGACGTTGGCGAGCGAGAGATCCCGCCAACGCTGGTGCTCATTCAGCTTGGATCGAATCGAATACTTGGCCTTCAGAGCCTGGTTGACGGGGTTGTTGATCGTATGCTTTTGGTGATGGCGATCAACGGAAAACCATTCCCCGCTGCTGGAGTCGAACCCGACGCCCCCGCCCTTGACTTCGATGCACATGTACCCGAGATCCGGGTGACAGACAACGAAGTCGGTTTCACCATCCTTGGCTTGCTCTTCCTCGCGGCGCAAGATCCAACCGACCTGGAAGAAGACGACAAAGTCGCGGGAAAGACCATCCCTCAACGCTCTGTAGACCTTTGCCTCAGCCTGGGATGGCAAGTCCGCCAGTTGGGCATCGGTCAGTTCAGGAATGATCGTTGTCATCGTCTTCCTCAACCACAGTCATCGTCTGCAGGTTCAGCGTAACCGTGCGCCGACCACTGGTCTCAAACTCGATGGACATAACCCGCGTCGAGCCTCGCAGCTCCATCAATTCGATCCGCCCAAACCCGAAATGCTGGTGCTTCACCCTGGCGCCCGCAATGAAGGCAAGCGCGGGGTCGGCGCGCTCATCGGCGACGGCATCGCGCCAGTTGCCGTCGAACATGAACGACGTCACCTGCGTGGCAGGACTGCGAATGGGATGCACGCGAATGTGTTGAGGATCGGAAACAAACTCAACCACGTACAGCCAGTAGCGATCGCCGTAGTCCTGAGCGTTGCTGAACTGGAGCCTGGATAAGCCTACGCCCGTCTGGTTCCACTCTCCGTTGACACCCTTGACCTCGATGATCCGGTCTTCGCCAGTCAGCGGGTTTCGGCTGATGATGTCGTAACCAGGATGGGTTTGGGCCATCTGTTCTGCCACGCGCCCCCGAGCCTTTTCATAGGCGCATACGGCGGCGCGGGCCACCACCTCAACAGCCAGGTTATGCTCGGATGGGCCTTCCTGATTGTCGGCATCGGCAGATTCCTCTTGCTTCTTCCGAACATAAGACAGTAGTCGTCGATCCCACTGCTCCTTGTGCTTTGGACGTGGCTTCTTGGCGCACTTTTCGCCAGACGACGAACCTGTGCTGTGGCCGTGCCCAGTAGTTTGGCCACCATCTGGCGCATCCTTTTCTCGTGCGCCCGTAGACCCGTTTCCAGGTTGCCCTTGATCGGGGGGCGGCACATCCTTGGGAGGAGCTTTCGGCTTGTCTGTTGGCCGACTCGTACCAGGCCGATCCGGTGTGCGGCCTCCACCTTTGGGCGCATCGGCTGGCGCGGTATCCGGCTTGCTCTCTGGCTGGTAGCCGGAGGCGGTCGTGCTCCCCATGTCGTCCAAGCTTAACGAGGTCAAGTCATCTGCCTGTCCGTTTGCGCTTTCAGCATCCAGGTACGGGATGCCTGCATCGGTCAGTTCTCGGTGAGCCTCCTCGACAGGCATGTTCATCAGCGGTCGAACGCTGAGGGTCAGTTTCGAGATCTCGCTTCCAGACTCTTCCGGCATCAACTGATGGAGGACGGCATTCAGGACGTGAGGCCAGCTGCGATCTCCCACTGGTCGCGCCAAGATCAGCTGGCGTTTGTCGATGTCATAGAAGGCATGCGCTGCCGAGGGTGGAGCCGCAGCCCAATCCCCGCCAACGCGAACGGACGCTTGGATGCGTACGAGCTGGTAGCTGAAGGCGGCCAGCTCTGAAAGCGCCTTGCGTACCTTTTGTTTGACCGGCGTCGGTTTGTCATGGAGCAATCGTGCAAGGATGTCGATCCGCTCCATCAGCTTCTCGGCCAGCTGCGGTTCCTCAGTCTTCGGTCCATCAACGAACTCAAGCACGACCTCAGCGCTCTCACTGAGCCGCCTGACACCGACTTTCTCAATGAACGGCCACAGCTCGGGGGCAGGTTTGCACAGCGCCCGGTCAAGCTCACCATTGAAGAAGCCTGCGTGCCACTCGCTGTCCTGAAGTAGCACTTCGTCAGGATGCGTGGGCTGCCCCACGAGGTTCAATATCGTTGGTGCCTCTTGCAACCTTCGAATGTCCGTGGCACCAATCTCCTCACGTTCGTCGGCTGCCGACACGCCCATCAAGCAGGCGTCGTACACCGATCGATCAACCCCTGCCACGGGCTTCGACTGCTCGAAGTACTCGCCGACGATGTCCAACAGGATGTCGACGTAGTCTCGGCCCTCGGGTGCGTTCTTCACTCCGATCGCGGTGAACAGCGGCTTGAACGCCTCAAGATTGCCCGGAATGGTGAAGGCGTAGCGCCCGAGCTGCTGGGGCGACCAGTAAAGCTGATTCGGGCGGACAAAGCTCTTCTGACTCTCGACATAGATGCAACGAGAGCCAGCCAATGTCGAGATCAGCGGATCGGAACGCTGCGCCCGCTCGTTCAGCACCTGGAAGGTTGAAACGTGAGGCTGAGCGCCGGTCTTCACGCAGTACTGCAAATGGTCGATCACCAGCCTCGTTTCCGGATTGATGGTGACGTCCAGATCTTCCAGTAGCTCCGTTTTCAAGCGTGCCGTGCTTCTGAAATCGAGGATGTTGGCCTGCGATCTGAATGCCTCAGCGCGGTATGGCGCGTACAGATCGCCACCAGAGTGCCAGTTCTCCGTATCGCCTTCCGCTGGGAAGCACGCCACCCCACGGAGGCTGTCGATCGCATCCTGGAAGAACGGCTTCTCACTCCACTCCTCGTACTGGTCACACAGGACGTAGAAGGAATCGCCACTGGCGCGCCTTGCATCGTCCGTCGGTAGGTACTTCTCTGCGATGAAGAGCATCCGCTCCACGAGGTGCTGCGCAAGTGGTGACCGGCGTATTCCGAGGCTGTCAATGAAAGTGTGGACCGACCGGGCGTAGGGCACACGACTGGCATCGAGCCAAAGGTGCGTCGCATCGCCAAGCACTCTTACCAAGTCATCGGTGCGCCTGTAGGTGTTGGTAGGGCGCGACCAACGTCCGTCCTGCGTTGGCACGATCGGCAGTGCACCCAACAGCCGGCGGATGTTCTCGTCATTTACGAGCGCCGGATGGCTGGCGAGTTCTGTGATGAGGCGGGTGTACTTCTGCGCGTCCAGTGGCCCGTCGTCGTTGAAGGACCTCGGCAGTACGTTTTGTACGAATGCCTCGATCGTCTGCGTCTGAACCCCAAGCTTGCTCGACACGAACTCTCTAGCGGAATCAGTCAGGACGGACGTCTCAAGAAGGTCGGCCTGTCCAGTGGGATCGGTGAAGTTGCCGGGCAGCAGCGCCTGGGTCGCCTTGATGAGACCTCGACTGGATAGCCAGATCGGCAGGTTGCGAAGCGCCTGATACACAGTCTTGTCGACAGTACCTTGACGGTCCAGGTCCGCGAACATCGCATACAGGTCGCGCAGATCTGTATGCTCAACGCCGATGACATCTTCGACGGACACATTGGCACACATCAAACTGATGTGATTCACGATCCCACCGAGCTCCAGATGTCGGATCAGACGCACAATTTTTGGAAATCCAAGAATGTGATGGGCTGCAATCGCCAGCCTTGGAAGCAGCGAAGCGACCCTTCCAGCCTCCAGCGCTGGGGGTGCCACAAAGGATTGGCTGATCGTGACCGCGTATAAATCTTCAGTGACGACGAACGGAATGGCCAGCAACCGCTGAATGCTAGGGTTTGTGGCTGCCGTCAGGTTCGCGGCGTCCGGCAGCAGATCGTTGACCATGCTCCAAAGCGGGCGGTAGAAGTTCTCCAGCCTCTCTACTTCGACTTGTACCTCGCCGGGGACCTGCGGCTCCATCGCTTGCTCAAGCAGATTCACCAAGCGGTCGAACGTGAGGATTGGGGCGCCCAGTTGGTTCATCGCCGTCTGGAAGGCACGCAAATCTTCGGTAACCAATCTTCCACCGACCTCTAGCAACGTCTTTGCCTGATGACTGGTCAGTGGGCTGCGCGGAAGAAAAACCCCGCTTGGGCGCTGAACGCTCCCGTCTTGGGCTAGGGCTATTTGGGCCTGGGATCCAGTGACTTTCAATCGCTCCCAGAATCGATTGAAGCACGCCGGGTGATTCGATGGCTTTGACAGCTCAAACGCCCGCGCCAAGATCTGCCAGAGTTGGACGTCTCCGAGCATCGTCCGCAGGCCCGCAGGGTCTCTGGCAAGTTCGGCAGCGGCGGCATCGATGAGCATTTCGTTCCACGCCTGCTCGTGTTGATGCCCAGCAAAGATGAGCGCCTTTCGATCAGACTCTGGAAAGAAGTCCGCATTGATGTGCATCGGCAATCCGGTTGACTGCTCGGTGGGCAAGAACGCATAAAGCACTCCTTCGGACAGGGGCTCAGGATCGATCCGCAACCCGATGCTGATCTTGGTGCTGCGGCCGAGCGACTCAAGGCGGGGATGCGCGGTATACAGCCGCGCCGCAGACTCCGCAACGTCAGCTAGCAAGATGTGCCATTGCTCGACCTCGCCACTCGGGCGGAAGCTAACGATCAAGTCAGACCCATCACCACGATCCAGGTCGCAGGCCAACAGCAGCCCACCGTTTCGCCGCACTTCCGCCGTCCGAACATGCCGGAGGAACAAAAAGCTCTTGCGAAGGACCTTCTGGAAATCCTCGACGAGCTGATCGATATGAGCGACGCTGACATGTGACACCCCAAGCGCAAGTCGAGCGTCGGTATTGGGATCGTCCGCCCAAGGGAGGAAGAACGTGGTGCCGTCGGGTTGCTCGAATGGCTCGATGAACCACTGTCCTTCTTCGGGGTGCAACGTCAGCTTGACCCCAGAGGACCGAATTTCCGGGTGATCTGTGACTTGGTAGGTCGAAACGAAGCCGATGCCGAAGCGACCGATGTTCTCGCCACGAGAAAGCTTTCCCCCGCTGCCGACATCGGCAATTCGGTGGTAGTCGCAGCTGTAGTTGTTGCTGGCGATGAAGCCACAAGGTCGAGTGTGCAGATCACCGCAGTAGGTGAACTTTCCGCTGTTAACGACAACAAGCCCTCGGTCGGTGATGTCGAAGACAACCGAATCTGCTTTGGCGTCATCCGCGTTTTGTATGAGCTCGAGGGCCATGACGTCGTAGCCCTGGAGTCCTGCCAGGTGGCTCCGTATGTTTCCAAGCAGGTTCGCGGTGTACGTGCCGCTCCTGCGGGCTTGCTGATCCATTTTTGTTCTGACCTTTATTCCCGAATTCAGCCCATGCATCAATTGTCACATAATTAACGTTCGCTCTTGGCCGAGAGCGAATCTTTAGCAGAGCAGGAGATTAGGGATGTTTATCGGGGTAGGGGAGGGCAGCTGCCGACCCGCCGCGGGCATCTGAACCTCTACCGGAGCGAGGAGCTTGCAGTAATTGCAGATCTCTGCGCTGGCTTGTACGCCGTGCCCAGTAGCCCTAAGATCTAGCTGTATTAAGGGGATGGCTCGCCATGCAGTGAGCTATAGATAAATCGAATAACCGGAACCAAGCATCCGGCTATCAGGTAGTCAGGTCTACTCACATGGCAAAGCAGTACCCAAAGAGGTCAATCAATGGCGACGCTGGCGAGCATTTCGCGGCGTACAAGTTTACACGAACCCTGAAGTGGCCTTGTCGACTTCAAAGCGTCGATTTAGGCATCGACGCAGAATTGGAGATTTGTGACCAGCAATGCTCCGCGACAGGAAACGTGGTCAAACTTCAAATTAAGTCGTTTCAAGCGTTGCCAGGATCACAGAGTCACGATGTCTACGTTGATGACTCAGATATCGACTATTGGCAGCGATTCTCTGTCCCAACCATCATCGTCTGCGTCGACCTTAAGAACGAGAAGGTGTACTGGAAGCCGATCAGCGCGACAGAAGCCTACGCGACAGGTGGGGCATCTAGAAAAATCACATTCGATCTATCTAAGGATGAATTGAAAGCTGAAGCAACGAGCAAGATTTCCTCCCTGGCATCACCAGATCACTTCAAAGATGTTTTGGACTTGATCACTGAGGCAGAGGCCATCTACAAAGGGCAAGTTGCTTCGGATGTGTTCGCCATTTCTGGCGATGAATTGAATGAGATTCAAGAAGTTAACAGCACCTTTGAATCCATTATTTCGAGAATCGAGGAAATTCGTCGCCATTATCCATGGCGCATCAGCGATTTCTCTGCAAGAAAAATCGAGCGGATGAAAACTGAAATGTACCGTTACTTGAACTCGGCTGAGGTGAGTTGGAGAAATGGCGTCAATGGCATGTAGGTCTAGCGATTATTCAAGCCGAACTCGTTGTGCGAGTCGGCGCAATCCAGAGTTGAACACCCGCTACTGGAGGTAGCGGCGGTCGAAGGGGCAGTGGATTAGGAAGATTTATCAAGGGTAGGACAGCCCTCATGCCCAGAGAATCCATCGATCATGGGGTTCGTCTTTGGGCGGAACTCGCGCAGCCCCAGCCGTGCCTACGGCGTACATCGCTGGAGGCCAGTCGGCGGCGTATGAATATCGAGCGCCCCATCTGCGAGTACTATCGCCAGACGGCACCAGTAGACAGACTGACCCCGAGACTTTCAAGTCCCATCTAATTCCATCTCGAGACCGCCCCATGGCGCTTGAAGCAGATACGCCTGATCATCATCGGCAACGTTCGGAGTACATCAAGGGCATCATTCATCGCCAGCCACCCAGGCCTTCGCCGGTATTGCAGGTGGACAGCGCGCCCAAGACTATCGTTCAGTTTTGGCACGACTTCCAGGACCTGCCGGCCGACGTGCTTCAATGCATTGAATCATGGATTAATTGGCAAAAAGCAGGCTATTCCCACCGGCTCTTCGATGCGGCTGGCGCTGATTCTTACATTGAAGAGCATCTCAGCCCGCTGCACCTTTCGGCCTACAGGCGCTGTTATCATCCCGCGATGCAGGCCGATTATTTCCGAATGTGCTTCCTGCACGTTGAGGGAGGGCTGTACGTGGACGCAGACGACGTCTGTATAGCCAGGGACATTAGCCCTTTGTTTGAAGGTCACGGACTTAAAGTTCAGCCGCTTTGCTATGACATCGACTCGGATATGATGGTCCAGCCCTGTGACTTCATGTCGCCGTCAGCACCGACGGGCAATTGGATCTTTTACCTGAATAATAATCCGTTGTCTGCTCAGTCGGGTGACGTGGTTATCGAGCGCGCACTCGAAAGAGCCACTCGATGTCTCGTGGAGGCTCTGCAGGAGGAACTCCCGGAAATCCAGGCCACCACCGGCCCTGGTAACTTGTCCAGGATCGTTTTCCAGATGGGTGTCGCGGGTGAGTTGGACAACGCAATCGTAGTCCTCAAAGATTGGAGCGAATATGCTGTCTCGAAGTGGCCGCTGAGCTATCGCAACGATGACCGCAATTGGCGCAACTCCAACCAACGCGCCTTCGAGAAAGGCGGGGATAAAAACGTATGAACCTTTTTCCTCGCCTGGGCGGTCTTCGAAGAGTGTTGAACACCCTCCGCATGCGAGCTCGAGTCCTATTTCCTCGTCAATCGTGTCGCGCCTTTAGCCGAGGCGGGAAGTCTGACTGCCGAGCGATCAGCCGAATCCACGTTATCAATCTAGATCGCCAGCCTGAGCGACTGGCGGCTGTTCGGCAAGAGCTGAATCGTATCTTGGACGCGTCAGGTAGCCCCTTACTCGACCTTCTTGTCCGGCATTCGGCTTGCGACGCCAGGGCCGAGACTCCCAGCAGCCTTCAATCGCCTGACGTGGATATCCACTACACCTTGGCCGACCAGCTTTTCGTTGAGCCCCAACCTTTGACACTCCCGGCTGCGTTTAATCTGGATGAGCCGATCCGAATGAGTGCCGCCGAGATCGCCGTTGCAAGATCGCATATCGCTGTATGGAAGAAGATCGCAGCATCTGCCGACGGATATGCGCTTGTGCTAGAAGACGATGTCCTTTTCGACAGGGCGTTCAGTACGCTCGTTGATTCTGCGTGGACAGAGTTACATGCCAGCGACAGTTCAGACCCTGCATTTGATGTTCTGTACCTCTCTTATAAGGAGGTCCGGCACGGCGCGCCGAAGGTTCCAACGTCGCAAAACGTCTTCCGGCCCGAGCGAGGTCTTTGGTATCTGTCAGGGTACGTTCTTTCCGCGCGCGGAGCACAGCGCCTTCTCGATCTAGGGCCTTGCCGGGGCCCGGTAGATCTATGGATAAACCAGATGTTTGGTGAGATGGATGTTCGCGCTGTGCGACGATCGGTAATTAGCCAGCGCTGCGACCTAGAATCGACCAACTCCTACTCGATCCTCCCTGCATTAGGCCGAATTGGCGTTCTGAATGACACAACTCCTGGAGTGTTTCATCGCCGCCCCATTGAAACACCGGTGTTTGCTTTCGGCGCTCCTGGCTCCGGCTTGTCTTCGCTTGCGATGGCGCTGTCCATGCTCGGCTATCGCTGCTGTAGTGACCTTGAGGAGTTGCCTGCAGCAGAAATGTCTGCGCTTTTGGCTGGGCGCGGCGAAGCCGCGTTCAACGCGTATGTCAATATTGCCTCGCTTTCAGGTCATGCCGACCTGCTAAGGCAGATCTATCCGAACGCCAGAGTTATAGTCATGGGAGATATCGAGACAAGCGAGCACTCGGTGTTAGCCCATTTCGTGTCAGAGGGTGCCTTGCATCTGCCAGATGCGGGAAGTTGGCTCGCGATCTGCCAATTCCTGCGTTTAGCGCCGCCACTGGATGCGTATCCTCAAGTCCCTGAAGTCGGAAGGCGGGCGCTGGCCAATATTGATCTTTACAAACCCTGCGTTACTCTCAGCCGGAAACAGCTGATGCACGACCAGTCACCATGGATTATCCCCCGGACTGTGATGCCAGTCCGAATAGGTATCCATCCCTGCTTGCCCAGTAGGCTAGCTCACGCCACGCGATCGCATTTTGTTGATGACCTTCTACATCTTGATCCAGCGAGATGGACCCTTCGGGAAGATACGTTTCCAGGCAATTTAGGCCTATTTAGGCCCGCGAATGTCACCGCCGGTTCGGGGAAGGGGGCAGTCCTCTCAGTGCGAAGAGAAGCGCTGGGCGTGCGCGATCTAAGCGCCGCAGCCATATCAAGCCAAAAACAGTTCCTGTTTGGCCGCTTCGAAGCTAAGTTACAAGCTGCGAATGTTCCAGGATTGGTTACAGGCTTCTTTCTCCATCGCGACTCCCCACGCCAAGAGATTGACATTGAGATCACAGGCGACCGCCCCGACCGTTTGCTGGTAAACGTATTCTATAACCCAGGCACTGAGGGGGCAAAGTACGACTACGGATATCGCGGGACGCCGGTCAGTATCGACCTAGGATTTGATGCATCGCAGTGCGCCCATGTTTATGCAATCGAATGGGAGCCACACGAGATACGCTGGCTCGTGGATGGGCGGTTAGTCTATCGGCGCGTCCTGTGGGATCCCACGCCAATCCCACATCTGCCAATGACTCTACATGTGAACGTGTGGCCCACTCGCTCAACCGAACTTGCTGGAAAACTGCTCATGGCCAAGCTGCCCGCCATGGCCCGGGTTGAAGGCATCTCGGTGGATGCCATTCAAGCCGGTCAAGACTGCCGTGACGACATGCGGACATCGCGGCCATCCGCGCTTGAGGGGATCACACCTGCATCAGCTTGACGGATGTAGTAGCCGGCAGCCGCACTGGCCCAGAGATCAGGCATCTATCTAGCATCAGTTCGCGGACATCCTCCGAAATCAAGTAGAAGTTCAGAAGCGAGGAGTGGGACATCAAGCAAGGCGAACTGCTCGTGCAGCGACTGGGAGGTACAGCCATCGCTGATTCACAGGCTTGCCCGTCGCGCTTAAAAGGGCATGAGAGTAGGACTCGATCTGTGGTCCGTGTTCGGCGACCAACTCCTCGTCTCTAGAAACACCGCCGGGGTTCGATTTGTGATCCAGTAGAATCCAGCCGTTTGACTCTTCCACTAGCAAGTCGATGCGGCCACGGATACGAGTGCCGTTCGGGCCTTCCGCTTCTACGGGCACCTCGACATGAATAGCGCAGCCGGGCCAGCGCCGGGCCAACCATGCCTGGAACGCCGCAACCTGGGCGCAAACGGCGTCTTTGTCAACCGAGTGAGCGACGGCCCACGACATTAAAATTCGCTCTACCTCCGGGCCAGAGACGCCGCCTAGTACTACGGAGCGTGCGATGCAGAGGTGTAGTGCTGTACCCAGCAACGCCATGTCGGGCTTGCCCGCCAGACTCAGCCGAACACCGACGGTATCTGTCTCGACGACATTGAAGGTGCCGCCCGACGCCACGCTTGGCCTATGCCACAGGGGTTCGGCTTGCATCCTTGGCCGCGCGTTGAACCAGTGACACGTTTCGGGCGCCTTGGGCGGCGGTTCGTTAGCGCATTCGTCCTTGCTCCACGATTTTGTCACCCGGGTGAGCTGTCGGCCGCAGGGAAGCGCCACGACTTCCGAGTCGCCGAACAGCAGGTCAGTCGCGCCTTGAATCTCGCCAACCCAAGCTCGCCCAGGTCCTCGCGACCGGACGAAGGACACGGCCACGTTCATATCACGTGCGCGAGTCAGGCCAACATAGAACAGGCGCTTGTTCTCCACCAGCGCTTCTGCCTGCATGGTTTGACCAATTTCGCTGCCCTCCGCATGGAGTGCCGCCTGGGGTTGGGACCGCTTGCCCCAAGTCTTTAGCCAACAGTGCACGAAGCGATTGGCCAACGGCTGCTGCGGGTCGAAGTCGCCGGCTGTTCTGGCGCGGACGCCCCATAGTGAGCTGCGCGCCGTCGCATCGAGGCTTGTCAGCAAGACGACTGGCCATTCCAGACCCTTGGCCCCGTGGTAGGTCAGAACCGTGACCGCGTTGTCTGCAGAGGTCGCCCGATTGTCGTCCTCTGCGCTGGCGAGTTCGTCCAGCCAGCGAAGCATGCCGCTGATCGTTGCCGGCCTCTTGGTGGCAACGCACTCGTCCTCGAAAGTCTTGCCGAACTCTACCAGTGCTTCGACATTCGCCAGTCGGTTGCGGCTCTCGTGGGGCGACACGGACCATTGGCCGACCAACCGCGCTACCTGTGATTCAGCAGCTGCAAGTCGCAAGGCCTCCTGCGGTGTCAGGGCGTTGAGCGTTGGGCGCAGCTCTTCAAATCGGGCCAGCAGCGGATGGGCGTTGTGGCCGGTCGTCTTCCACTCGTAGGACTTGGCTCCATCGGTGGCAAGGTGCTGCAATCGGTCTTCAAGCCATGTCTCGATCGGCATGCCATCAGCTAAGGTGAGAACCAGTGCCGTGGCGACCGTGTCGGTCGGTTCGTTCATTCGTCGCAGGCATGCCATCACGAAGATGGCCTCGGCAGTTCCTAGTAGGCCGGAGCGTGGGCTTGCTGAAGGGACGCCCCAGCGGTTAAGCGACATGACAGCATACTCGACCTGCTCGTGATAGCGGCACAAGACCCCGACATCACCGGCTTGAATTGGTCGCAGCTGCTTGGTGTCCTTGTCTTGGACGTTGACGCCTGAAGCCAGCAGTTCGCGGACGGCTTGTCCAAGCCCCAGATAGTCCGAGTCGTTTCGGCTGCTCTCGAAGTTCCAGTTCATGAGTGCTGCCTGGCCAGGGATGTCCTTTCGCAGCGGCTGCAACTGAGCCTGCGAAGGCGTCAGGTCCGGCTCGAACGCAGACCCGAACGCGCCGTTAGTAAGCGCGACGAGCCCTTCGACGGAGCGTCTGGAGGTGTCGAGGGCCTTCCCAATGGTACCGCCCCAATCTTTGATGCCGCCTAGGACACCAGCAATGAGGCTCGCGTCCGTACCGCGGAATCCGTAGATGGCCTGCTTGGGGTCGCCGACCCAGACCGACCGCTTGGCGAGCTTGGCCAACTCGACGAAAATCGCCAACTGAAGCGGGCTGGTGTCTTGGAATTCGTCGATCATGATGAGGTCCAGTTCGGCCGCCAGGGCTTCGCGGACGCTTGGCTTTTCCCTCAATGCCCGGAGCAGCAGGACCTCCTGGTCGCTGAAGTCAACTGCGCCCAGCGCCTTCTTGGCCTGCTCGTAGGCGTCGAGTACGTCGGAGGCAAGATAGAACACCAAGTCCAAGTACCGGCGGACCTCGGCATGAAAGTCGGGGTGTGACTCGTGGGTTTGAGCGGCGGCCCTGACAGCTTCCAGGAGGTCCTTGACCTTCGCTCCAGCGTTCAGCCCGGCAACTCCAATCCAGTCTGGCCAGCTCCAACGGTTGCCCTGAAAGCGTCGTTCCAGCTTTTGAATATCCTCGAGCCCATCAGTCAGGTTCTTTGCAACCTTTGCGCCGCCAGCCAGCTGTTGGTCAACGTATGCAGCTACTTCCTGGTGTGCCTTTGCTAGGGCGCTCATCAGTGCGCCGGTCTGGTCTGTGCCTGCACTTGGGGCAGGCCAGCTTGCGAGCATCGAGTCTGCGTTCTGGGCGCCCATCGCGCGGAGTACCGTTGGCGCGATGTCGTTGTCGAGCGCAGCCTTGACGATGGCCTCGACTGTCCTAGACCAGTCCACCTGCTCGATACCGAACCGTTCGGTCAGCCTTACCAGTTCAACTTGCGCGGCGGCATCCATGGAGTCGGCCAAGGTGGCCTTGAGCAACCGCTTGGATTGGCCTTCAGCGAGGACGGTTTGGTCGGGCGATAGGCCCAACTCAAAGCAGAAACGCTTGAGCATCTGGCCGCAAACGCTGTTGACGGTGCCAAGGCGGGCTTGGCCGATGGCGGTCGCCAGGTCGACGCGTCCCTTCTCGAGCAGCCAGGAACGGGCGCGTTCACGAAGCTCGGTGGCGGCCTTCACCGTGAACGTTGTGGCCAGAATGGCATGTGGCCGTGCTGTACCGGACTCGAGCGCTTCTGCGAGCGTCTCGGTCAGCTTGTAGGTCTTACCGCTGCCGGCGCCAGCGCTAATGAACTCAATGTTGTTCATCATTCCCAGCCTCCCAGCAAGACGAGGTGGTCGCGGTCGAACCGTCCATTCGGCCCTCTGACCGCAAGAGTGCCGTCGGGGCCTTGGTAGTCCCTTTCCGGCCCTTTCGGAACCACATCGATAGTGCCAGTGTCCAGTTGTTGCTTACGCCAGTTCCAAGTTGCACGTGCCTGGTCCAGCAGAGTGGCGACAGTAAACCCATCTGGCGGCCTTCTGACCTGAGCTTTCGGGAAGATGTCGGCGGCAGTGATGTAGAGCGCACCGCTTTCCAAGATGAAGTAGCCAAGCGCGGCTGGCGCGGCACCGTTCGTTTGCTCGACGAGGCTGGAGTAGAGCGCTAACTGCAGGTGCTCGCCAGAACGAAGCAGCCCGGCGTAGTAGTTGTCGCTCCGCCACTTCATGTCCAGAGCGACAGTTCGCGCATCGCTAAGTGTGACCAGCAGATCAATCTTGCCTATCAGTGGTATTGCACCCAAGGTTCCGGAGAAACCGACCTCGGTTTGAACCTGAGTGGCTCCAGCGGACCTCAGATGGTCGAGCACACTGCAGATGGCACCCTCGCAGACCTTGCGGAAGTGCTGCTGACTGAGACCTGCGCCCTGCATCAGCAGAACGGCGCCTTCAGTTTGCAGGAGCTCGTTAGCCTCACTGTGGAACCAATTGACGGCAACAGAGTTCGACCAGGTCAAAACGTCGGCCTGCGCGAAGAGCTTTTCGAACACACGGTGCGCAAGGGTGCCGAGCAGGCGGTTGTCCTCCTCTACAGCTAGGACGGAGGTGGGCTCCAAGTCCGCCACCCGCTTCAGCACGAAAAGGGAAGGGTCGTTGAAAAGCTCGTTGAGAGTGGTGAACGACTGTGCAGAGTCTGCTAGCTGCACTGGCTGCGCGAGCTGGACGTGTCGTGGTGGCGTCGGCAAAGGTTGCGGTGCCAGTGCTGCGGCGGTGGTCCCGATAAGAGTGGAACCTATCGCCGCATCAAGGTCGATCGTGGCGTTCTCGATTGCGGGCAGTAGCTGCTTTAGAAGTTGGCGAATCGGATGTATCTCAGCGCTAGGAGGTGGGCAAACCACGACAAAACGCTTACGCGCAGCAAGAAGCGGGCGGAGCCATTGCGAGGCCAGCGATGCCAGCTCGCGTGCAGGATCTCGCAGCTGGACACCCATCTGGGCGAGAGCTTCCACTTCGGACGGCAACCAAGGAAGCGGCGAGGGCAGGGAGGGGGTAGACGGCATCCACCAGATCACTTCGTCAGCGGCCTCGATGCAGGCAGCCGGGGTGCTGGCGGAGCGCATGCAACCAACATTCGAAACCGAGGCGGGGTTGATTGCCCCTGCGGGTGTGGCGTGGGCAACCAACTGCTCGATTTGCCTAGGCAGCAGCGTCGCCAAGCCTTGGTCAGCGAGCTCGCTCAGCGCGTCATCGACGGCTGCGCACTGGCGATGCGCAGTTAGAAAACTCGCCACATCCGCCGACTCGCCCGTGAGGCGCCGCCGCATCGCCTCCTTCAGCCGCTGAACCCGATCGATGAGTGCGTTGACGGGTACTCCTTCGTTGCGCGTCCAGCGCTCGGATTCCAGCCAGAAGGTGATTTCGTCGGCGACTTGCTGAGCGTGCTCTCCGGAGGCGAGCTTGGCCTTGGCCGCAATCCAGGCTTCCCCGCCAATCCCGGGCTGTTTGGCGACAGCGCGGGCGAGCGTGCTTCTCGCACGGCGACTGAACGGGCCGACCGGGTGGGTGAGGAAGTCCAGCAGCCGGTTGATGTCGAGCGGCGCCCAGCACAGCTCTAGGGCAAGGGGCAATGCCTGAAGTGCAGGGCGGAGCTGGCTCGGTTGTTCGAACCCGCAGTTGACACCGCCAGTTGCGGACAACGAGACGTCTAGCGAATCGCCTGCGTCTTCGGCCAGAACCAATCGGTCGCCTGGTTCGCGCGAGTGTTGGGCGCTCAGCCAATGCTCTGCGGTCGTGGACGTTAGGGTGCGCACCAATAGAACGCTCCGATCGGTCGGCACGACCGAGGCACTCTTAGCTTTACCTGCCAGCAACATAAGGGCTTGCTCTTGAATTTCGCGGAGGTGGCCGGCGCCCTGTGGTTTGGGAAGGCGGACCTCCGTTGCAGGGAGGCAATCGAGCACGTACCGCCATAGAAGAGGGAAGTCCTCGGATGGGTCCACCAGGTGCACCGACCTAATGGGGCCGGGGCCGGACGCATGTATAGCCCGCAGAATGAGGCGCAAGCGTTCGGCCTCTCCAGGGGGCAGTGCTTCGAGCGCCTCGCCCTCGATGGCGGCAAGTTCCTGAAGGCGTATAGGGTGCGTTGTGAGTGAGCTGCCGTCCCAGCCAGCCAGTCGCCACTCGTCTCGCCAGGTCAAAAGGCGCGCGGCGGTGCCGATGCTGTCGGTCTTCAACGACTCGCTATAGAAGCGCGAGTTGTTGTCGTGATCCCGAAGCAAGCCAAAGTAGACTGCTACGCGTTTCGCCGTAGATGCTTCCGGCGCGCTCAGGCCGAGGTAGGCCTCCAAAAGAGACAGAAATCCAAGGCGACCAACTACCGGAGCGTTGAAGAAGTTCGTTGACGATGGGCCCTGACGTCCGTCCAAGTAGAGGCCAAAGGTGACATGCATTCTTTTGTATCCCCCTGAAAGCAATTGAATGCGGGCGCTTTATTGCCTCACGTTCAGCCACTTAGAATCGAGTCGCGTGGGACATCTCACGATATCCGCAAGACGCACTCATCGGCTATGTCCGAGCTGTCGTCCACATTCTCTCTTTACACCTAATCATCTTCCAGAAGACGCGCAGCCGGATTCCCTATCGCGCCTCCGGCTTGGAAATACCCCACAACACTAGATACCGACCGATGCTCGGTCAGCTGCATGATCGCAGGCAGCGCAACACCTTGGCGACTAGCTTCGGTCACGAACCCGGACCTGAGACTATGCCCGCCAAAATCCCCCTCCAGCCCCGCCAAGCGCGCCCGTCGCTGCACGATTTCGCCGACCGCCGCGGGGGACAGGGCAGGGCCGACGCGCTGCTTCCACAGCCGCCGGAAAATCGCCCCCTCGGAGATCCCGGACGCCTCCAGCCAATCCTGCAGGGCGAGTGCGGCCCGATCGAGCACCGGCTTGTCGGGAGTGGAGGCTGCGGTGACACCGGCCTGCTGGGTCTTGCTGTACTCCAGCCGGTAGATATAGCCCTTCTCGCCGATCCGGCGCAGATCGCGCAAGTCGGCGGCGGCAATCTCGCTGCGCCGGCGCCCGCCGCTGGCAAACCCAAAGCAGAGCAGGGCACGGTCGCGCAGGCCTTCCAGGCTGTCGTCGCAGGTGGCCAGCAGCGCCTCGAGTTCGGGCAGGGTGATGGCGGTCTTCTTGCGCGGCCGTTCGCCGCGCTTGACCGCGGCCCGCGCGGCGCGACTGAGCACGGTGCGGATCGCCGGCTGCTCGCAGGGATTGGTGACTTGCTTGAGCCGGTGCGCGGTAGACAGGACGGCAACGCGATGGCGCACGGTGGCCAACGTCCAAGGCCCCAATTTGGCTTTCAGGCCGGCCGCCACTAAGGCCTGATCGACGGCCGACGGTAGTTCCCAGGCCAAATCACCTTCGGCCGAGCGGCGCTGCACGTGGTCGACCACGAACTGCAGCACCGTAGCTTCCGGTACCGGCAAGGCCAGCTCGATGCCGTAGCGCGCTGCATGCCAGCCAGCCCAGTAGCGCAGGGCGCTGGTGTAGCTGCGGGTGGTGTTCTCGGCGGCGGCTTCGGCCAGCAGCTCGCGCACCGCATCAGCAGCCTGTTGGGCCAGCTGTTCGGGCAAGACTAGGCTAGCAGCCGTCGCAGCTGACGGGTCAAGTACATCTGTAGGTTGAGATTCCGTATTTTTCAATATGTTATGAAAAGCCTACAGAGAAATTGGCGGCGCGAAGAAAGTGATGAAGCAAGTAAAAGTGTACTTCTTTCAAACGGGCAAGTAATTCTGTACTTTGTCGAATTGATACTAAATCGCTTGCGAATATGAATTTTGTAGTGAGCTTCGACCCAGCTCTCTTCTCGATACCTCCATTGTAACGGCAGGCCGTAGAAAGCAAGAGAGTTCGGCCAATGACGCTAGCTTTTCTTATCGCCTGTCATCAATTTGATCCAAGCATTCTTAGATGTCTCTGAGCGAACGAGCCATTGCGAACCTAAATAGGCTTCCATGGCTATCGTCGCAACCGGAAAATTGGAGAAGGACCACGGAAGGCGCTGCGCCAAAACTTTGCACACGGGAACACGTGACTGCCTCCGTCCGGACCCAAAAACACAGAGGGGGTGATGCCATAAACGCTTACTGACTACCCTCGAGATGAAGGGGTCGTGGTCAATCCTCCGATGTGTGATGTGACAACTATCCCGCGGAAGAGGGGAGGGAAGGACCATCTCATTAAGCTGTAGATATGGTGCACAAGCGCCTGCCCTAGTCTCGGTCGCAGGGACGCCAGGAATGATGCGGATCGCAGAAGGGCGGTCTCAACTTGCAAGCGCAAAACGTGAGTTGAACTGAGCGATCTCTTCTTCCAGCGCTTGATTTGGCGTCTTCCAGCCCAGCGTCTGGCGCGGCCGGGCGTTCATCAGATCGGCGACGTTGTTGAGGTACCCCAGGCTAGCCATGGACAGGTCCGCGCCCTTGGGCATGAACTGGCGCAGCAGACCATTGGTGTTCTCATTGCTGCCCCGCTGCAAGATCCGTGGGTTGTTGACTGCAGCAGAAACCAAACGGGCGTTGAAAGCGGCAAGCATGCACGCTGACTACGCCTCCAGCGGCCACATGTCTGCGGACGACGCGCCCCCGGTGAGCCCTCGGAGTTAAGCGCTACCAGCAGTCGCAGTCTTCGCCGCACCCCGGTGGAGTCAGGCACTCGAACGACATTGGAGGATTGCTAACATCCCGCGTGCCATAACGTTGATTGACCCCGCCAAGGATGAGCCTAGTGTTTTCCCATCCCCGTATGATTCCCATGTCGCGGTCCCAGCAGTAATAGCAGTCCATATACTGCCTGAATCTTTCGTACAGAAACTCATGCACGAGGTCGCGCATGTCCTCTGGGCTGAGGCGGAACCATTCCGAAGCCTGCTGGGACCCGTAATGAGGGATTCCCTCAGATTCAGACGCGAGCATCTCTTTGACACTGCGCTCGATCTGCGCAAGGTGGAACGCGCTCGTCCCGTCCTTGACCTTGAATGCGCGCAGCAGCGTGAAGTAGGGGTTCTGGCTGCTGCTGGCGCGGGTGCCGAGCTCGCCAGCGGTGAGCCCGATCTTTGCCATGTCATTGTGACGAATGTCGGTGCCGATGTAGATCCAACAGTGGACTGAGTGTTCCTGCCTCAGCCTCTCCCGCTCGACCAATGCCATCTTGTGGTCATCATAAGCGTCCGGATAAAAATCTTCCCAGCGACTATTCACGTGAAACTCCAGCGATCGGTGATGTTCGGTGCCTGATGGGGGCGGCGGTCCCAACTTGCAAGCGCTACACGTGATTTGAAGGCCTGTGTTTCAACATCCATGACATCTGCCGGCGTCTTCCAGCCCAGCGTCTGACGCGGACGAGTGTTCATCAACCACGCTACGTGATTGAGATACTCCTGGCTCGCCACGGAAAGGTCCGCGCCCTTGGGTAGGAACTGGCGCAGTAGGCCATTGGTGTTCTCGTTGCTACCGCGTTTCCAAGGCGCGTGCCGGTCTGCGAACCAGACATCCATATCCAAGGTCCATCAGTTCCGCGTAGCACGTCATCTCGCTGCAGCTGTAATACGTCATGCTGGCGCGCATCTCAGCAGGGAACTTCTTCAGTTGCCGGCTGAAGCACTTCCAGTGCAGCTTCAGCCGTACAGCCATCCATCTTGCAGAGGATGACGAATCGGGTCTTCCGCTCCACGAGCGTGCCCACGCACGAGCGATTGAATGCGTCCTTGATCAGATCCCCCTCCCAATGCCCGGGAACCAGGCGCTTCTGGACTTTCTCCGGGCGATGGACGTTACGCAGGCCTTCCGGAACCCAGGTCCGCTTGGCAGCAGTTGTGCGCCGACGCCCGCGCGTGGGTTTGCTCTGACGCAGCGCCTCCACCAGCTCCTTCTTCAGCCCGCCGCGAGGATGGGCGTAGATGATGGCGTCGATAGTTTCGTGGCAGATGCGTTGAGTCGGGTCGTCGGGATGCGTGACGCGCAGCTTGGCAGCAATCTGCTGGGGCGACCAGCGGTACAGCACGAGGTCGTCTCGAATACTTTGGAACACGGCGCCTCCCTCGACAATCTTGTCCTTGCGTACGCTGCATTTGCGACGCTGCCGATAGCGCTGGGCTGCCAGCTTGGCAGCGTAAGTGGGCCCCTCCTGTCGTCGAAGCTCACGGGACAGCGCGGACGAGAGTCTCAAGCTCGTAGCGCGTTCGCACGTATCCACGGCATTTCTCCGTCGTTTTCCATATATCTATGGCGGTTGCCCCCCAATCCTGATACATATTTGTAGTAACTAAATGTGCTGGGCAACTATATATTTATAGTAGTTGGCTTCGCCAACCCGGAACATATTTATAGCTACTTCCATGAGACGTTCACAATTCCGATTTTGATTATGCGGCTAGGCAACCGATAACGGTTCGACTGTGGCCGCCCTGTGGCCTTGCAAATCATTTACGGCGAGAGTAGGTTCAGCTCCGCGACCTTTCTCGCCCCCCCCCCAAGACGGATGCCTCTGATGACCCGACTCAAGGACATTTATGGCGTGTCATCTAATGCGAGGCACAGGTCAGGTGCCTGCTCTCGTTTGGCCTGTTCTAAGTGAGCATAAGGGCGCAAGCACGAAAGCGCTTGCTGGGTGTGCGCGACGTACGCACTAGTAACTCTGCGAACCTCTGGAACCTCAAGTCACCGATCGCCACTAGCGCAATAACGCTCAGTGGTGATACTCGCATGTTGCTCTTTTTCTACTGCGAGGGCGATCCCACGGTTTTATCTGCAAACTACGCAGTGGCCAGCACTCATCCGTCCCTATTAGCGACAGAAACAATCGCAAGTGCGCTGATTGAGCTAGATAACGGATTTACACAAGTACGCGTACTGAATGACGCTTCCGAACGTTCGCTCGCCAGCATCGCCCGCCTCAAAGATGTTCTCGGAGCAACGCTCTTTGTGATCTCATTCGAGGATATTGCGACGAAATCTCTACGGATTCGAAACTGGCAAACGGCAATTTCTGCTTACAATCGTTGCCAGAGCATCGGCATTCTACCCGTCGTCCAGGAAGTTAAAGACCGAATACGCAGGGGTGGTTCGATTACCATCGGTTCAATGGTTAATCAGCTAGCCCACTATCACCCTTCTGATGTTGTCGGTGCTGTTGTAGCCGCGCTTCGGGAGCGCTCGATTACCTCCAACTTAGATAGTTCCCCGTGGTCGATGCATACTAGGCTGGGAAGGGGGAGTGATGCTTAGGAAACCCTCATACAATCGAAAGACTCTTCCCACAGATTTGGCTGCTTTTGATGCCTGGCCGAAGTTCGACATCACTTGCCTCTCGGTTGATGATCTGTCGACATGGGAGAGAAGGCGAGGTGCAGTCATCTCCTATCTTAGCGGGGACTCGCTAGCTTATATCGACGAAGTGTACGGGTATAAATATAACGAGGTGGCTAGGTTTTTAAACCGCTGCATTCACAGAATGGACGATGGAGCAATCGCCGGATGGATTGGCCTCGTTAAGGATATTCGATTAGTTCCGAGTGAACGAAAGAAACCAGTACGGGCGATGGTACATTTATCACGAGGAGGCTATTCCGGAGCGCTGGCTTACCTATTTTCGAATCACCCCGACATTGAGCATGCACTGAACAGCTATTTGGCTACGGGCATGAACCCTGCGGGTAAACAAGAGGCGCGCGTGACCAAGCGAGCGGCGCATCAGGCATTTTTGAGCCTATGCTCCTCAGCTGGAATTGGGAAGAACGAGTGGCCTTTCTGCGTTGAACGCCAGGGTAGAAGCAGTATGGACACGTTTGTCGCCACCTTCCGCAAGATGAATCATCAAAAGATTGCACTTTTGCAGTTTGGGGACGCAGCCAGAAGACGCTCAAAGAGAGGAAGTGTAGTCGCGGGTCGGCCGGCTGCTCTAGCGCCATTTGAGATTGTCGAGTCAGATGAGCATGAGATTCACGTGATAGTTGCGGTGGGTCTGGAAACCCCCAAGGGAGTTAAGTATGTTCCCTGTCGTAGGATAACAGTGATATTTGCTGTCGATAGGTATACGAACTACATCCTTGGTTGGCATCTCGTCCTACGCCGAGCAGTGTCTAGCTCCGACTTTCTTGAGTGCATGGATCGAGCCATTGAGGGGCAGTGCTTGTCCCCTGGAATTGTCGCCGCCATGCTGAACTGCCTAGGTAATAGAACGCTAACTTCAGGGGATGTGCGGGTAGGCTTTAATAGTGTTTTTATTGACAATGCCTTGTCCCACCTTTCAGACAAGGTTTGCGAAAAACTGCGTACCGAGGCAGGCGCGTCGGTAAGTTTTGGAGCTATCCAACAGCCTCAGAGACGGTCATTGGTCGAGCATGTTTTTAGCTGGCTTGGCTGTGAAGTTTCCCATAAATCGCCGTCAACAACAGGTAACAGCCCCGTTGACACGCGGCGGAACAAACCCGAAAAAAAAGCTGTTGATAATAAAATTACGTTCAGCACGATTGTGCAAGCTATTGAGGATGCTGTGGCCATTTGGAATTCAAAGCCGACGGAAGCCAACTATGGCAGTAGCCCGGAGGCACAGATGCTCGAATACTATCATTCCAGCGATGGCTGTATTCCTCCTATAGCTCCCCCTCGACCATCTAATCGGCCTCCATTACGGGTAGAGGTGGCATGTCCAACCGTACGAGGTTCTCAAGCAACAGGAAGGGGCCCAAGCATCTCCTATGCCTCAGTGGAGTACACAAGCGAAGTGTTCGCAAGACGCTGGGATTTGATGGGGCAAAAAATTCGTATCCATGCTGATCCCTACGACGTATCAATAATCCAGGCTTATACCGAGGAAGGGACTTTTCTCGGCGAGCTCGTCCCACTATCTTCAAGGTGGCGATTTCCTCATTCGCTACAAATGCGTCAACTGCTTAAGTCAAAAATTAAGTATGCACATGATTCGCTAACTTCGGACCCCGTCGGCGATGAGCTCAGACGACAACAATCAACTGCACTCGCCGCAAACGAAAAGTCACCCCGCACGACGAGCGCCGCTTCTATCATCGCTGAGGAGGAGCGCAAGGGATACGTCGTCCCTCCGTTGACAGCTTCTCCAGCCACTACCAATGTGGCTTCAACTCAGCAACTTGTTGAACGAATTCGCAAACAGTGTGACATCGACTTCAGCATCATTGGACGGACGTGAGGGCTCTATGAGCTTTTCAACCACTGTCGCCGCGATCCGAAGTTCTTATCCTCGCCTATTAGATCGCCATCCTTTACTCCAGGCACAAGCAGTTCTGGCGACCCCACCGGTAAGGGAAGCTGTGAGCCTAATCTTCTCTAAGGCACGGCGTGCCCGTGCCTCCATCTCGTTCTGGGCTCATCCACAGGCAGGCAAATCATCTTGTATTGCTGCGCTCAGGAAATTAGTGCCCACACAGTTCAAAAACTGTGCGTTCGTCGTCTACGAGCCATCATGGAAAGATGTCGCGGCGGAAGGGGCTTTGATCGAAGAGTTTCTTACCGAGATCTCGCATGAAGGACGCATTGAGCGATCTCTTGCAGGTAAGCGCAATCAACTGCTGCGTGCCCTGCTCGCCATGTCTGCGACTGGAAGGCATCTATTTCTGGTGATCGACGAAGCGCAAAATCTACACATCAAAGATTTTGGGTGGCTAAAGCGGATTATCAATTGGCTGAGCATTCGGGATATAAAGATTACGGTCGTTCTGTTTGGTCAAAGTCAATTACTTGCATTGCACAGCGAGTGCAAGATGTATGCGAACGACTTGGCTGCTAGATTCATGGCAGAGTTGATCGAATTTCGCAGCCTACGAAACGTAGAAGACATGGAAGCTTGCTTGCGCTGCTGTGATGAAGAATCAGAGTATCCCGTGGGGTCTGGTTGGACTTACACCCAATATCTTTGGCCTGAGGCTTACGAAGCAGGATTTCGTTTATCGCCTAGCGCGGTCGATGCATTCGAGGCATTTCGCTCCTATTCTGGGGGGACGATGGAGCGCGAAGGCATTAGCATGCAATGGGTGGCTGAAGTACTGTTGCTGATAGGATTGGATGCTGAAGATAGGGACTCGAAGAATTTCGCGCTGTCACGTCTTACATGGGAGGCTGCGGTGCACGATTCCGGGTATGAACGGCGTTCACCTCAGTTTATTTCGGTCCCCCAAAAGAAGGTGCGCGACAAAGGCTAGAAAATGATTTCCTGGAACGCAAGCCTTATAAACGCCCACTGCTCATCATGGTCGATCATACAGACCCTAGAGTGGCTCAATAATTTTCGAATTAGTTGGCTTTCCACAAAGCGCAGCTGGAGAGTCAACCTCCGAGTCGGTTCTTTGTTGCTTCCAGATTCATACTCAGAGGAAGCCGTAACCGACCACAAAGAAATCAACGAAGTAGTTGGTTTTCTTTCCGAAGTCCGCCGATGGATACCTTCTGCTGATTTGCGTTATTGCCCGCTCTGCATTAGATTTGGAATGCACTATAGGCATCAACAAGATCTTCGATTTCGATCATGCCTGCTCCATCTCGTGCCGCTGGAAATGGGGTGTCAAAAATGTGGCAGTCCCATTGATACAAAGGGACGTCGAATCTCCGGTTTTGTGTGCTCCCATTGTAAGGCCAGCGTCCTCGATCGTCGGTCCCCACGTGTAAAAATGGCGACGAGAAGTGTCGGGAATATGCTTCTACTTGACGACCTCGACCGATGGGAATGCCAGGCTGCCGAACTCTCGCAAGGTTATCAGCGGGCAGGTACCGGCTACGCAACGACCGTGTGGGGACAGGGGCTGCCTACTGACTGCCGCGCCGAGGAGTACTGGCGCGCGATAGCCCTGAGCCCCCATCCGCGGATCGCTATGGCACTCGAACCTCCATCAGAGTGTTTTCAACTTATTCCGACGTCGCCACTGTCGTCGCCCATCTCTTGTGGAATGAACTATGAAATAGCGCATAGTATTGTGGAGCCTTACATTTTGCTGCAAAACACAGTGGCCCGATATATTTGTGAGACGATTCTCGGAAGTCATGCGCCCTGCGTCGAGTATGCGACGGCCACAATTGGGCTGCCGAAGCGCACGCTGAATCCCGATGTACACATTCATACAGGCCTATGCTGTCTTGGTCAGGGCTACGCGCTTTGGCAGTACCAGTGGATACTTGAATTCAGACGAATGGTTTCACATCTGCAAAGTCCACACTATGTTTTGTCCGAGCCGACGGTTCGGCTCCCGGATCTCCAAGCCGCAGAACGTTGTTTCTTCAGTTCCTTTGAACAATGGGTCGATGCACTAGCATTCATACAAAAGCGCTACTCAGGACAGCATAAATGGAGAGTACTCGATGGAGTCAGCCTTCGGCCGCATTGGGCGCTTATGCAGGGCAACCATGGTGAGAGTTGCCCGATTCACTTCCGCATTCCCAATTTGAAAGAAAGGGGGAGTTGTGATCACGGCGAGGTTCTGAAGCAGCAGCTAGCCAAGAGTCATGCGGCTTTTATGTCGTTCAGGCCACTATCTTTCAATAGGGAGACGAGGGGTAGTGGCGATTGACGAATCGCTTTCGGTGGCCCCGATGCGACTGTGACCCCTTGTCAGTGACTCGATGACAAATGGCCCACTGCAGCCCCCGTTTCTGCATAACTGAAACTACCGCGCCGGGACCGTAGGGAGATATTGGTGAACCATACCTGGTGTCAGCGGATCGCACGCTGACCGGCCGCGCGTGGGTTCATTTCGCTAGCTGTCTTCGTGTAGCCGGGCTGCCGGGCTGTGCTCTGCTGCACCCGCCTGAAAGTACCCAACTACACTGGCCACGGAGCGGTGATCGGTCATAGCCATCAGGGCCGGCAAAGCCACGCCGCGACGTGCGCCCTCGGTGATAAATCCCGAGCGCAAGCTGTGCCCGGCAAATTCGCCGTCCAGTCCGGCCAGCTTGGCCCTGGTGCGAACAATGGTAGCCACAGATTCTCCGCTGAGACCGCTTCCGACAGTGTGATGCCACAGTCGCCGGAAGATCGGCCCGCCTTCTATGCCGGCGGCGGTGATCCAGGCCTCAAGGGCGGTGGCGGCCGCGCCCAGGATAGGTTTGTCTGGACTGGCGCCGATAGCCGGCCCCGATTGCAGGGTCTTGCCCGCATCCAAACGGTAGAGGAAACCGCCGTCGGGGAGCGGCCTTAAATTCTCTATCGTGGCGTTGGCCACTTCACTGCGGCGTCGGCCACCGCTGGCAAAGCCAAAGTAGAGCAGGGCGCGATCACGCAGGCCATGCAAGGATCCATCACAGGTGGCGACCATGGCGTTGAGATCGGCGGTCAGCACCGCGGTTTTCTTACTTGGGCGTTCGCCACGCTTGTGGGCAGCCCGCCGACCTTGTGAGAGCAGTTGCCGTACTGCGGGGTCCTGGCAAGGATTGGTACGGCCCGCATGCCGATGCGCGGCCGATAGCACGGCGATGCGGTGCACCACCGTGGCCAGTGCCATCGGCCCCGGACGTTTTTTCAGTCCAGCTTGGATCAACGCTGCATCCAGTGCCCGCGGCAGATCCCATTTCAGCGTCCCGGCAGCCGTCCGGGGCATGTGATCAACGAGGAACTGCACGACCACGGACCGCGGAACAGGGAAGGGGATGGGACGGTTGTAGCGCCCGAGAAACCAGGCAGACCAGTAGCGCAACGCGGCCGCGTAGCTGCGGGTGGTGTTTGCTGCAGCCGCCTCGTGGAGGATCTCCCGCACCGCTTCCTGCGCCGCGGACGCCAGCTGATGGGGATCCAACGTTGCTAGCTGCCGGGGAATCAAATCGTCATGCTTTTTCATACGTATTCCGTAGTATTTTCTACGATGCAAAGTTTGTTATCGTGATAAATATGCCTTATCACGATAAGAGTGTTCGGACGCCACAGCTGAGCGTGCGATGAAGACCAACACTCGATCATCCGAACAGAACTTTAGTTATTCAGGCACAGGTTACCTGCCGGCTGAAATCGAGCTACCCGCTTGTTGCTATGTTGAAGCGGGGATACTCGATTTCCCTGTCAACAAAACGCATCGAAACACGACGTGAGCGGGAAGAGATTCCCAAACAGAAGACTTACGGTTCAGCGATCTACAAGCTGTTGTGGGGAAGTAGCCAGTAGTCGATCCCGACCTTAAGCACCTTGTCCAATGCCACATCAACCGTGATCGGTTGCCGCCACCGGGAGTCCGGTAAGAAGCAAAAATCATTTCGGCGAAGGGTGCCTGCTGATTCCTGCGCCACCAGCCAGCTGGTTTTTCGATGCATCTCCATCACCATTGCATCGACTGCAGCAGCTTGGTCTCCCCCGGTTTGCAACAGCTTGCTCGCTGCTCCGCGGATAGATGACCACACGATGTATCGCTTCCTTCCAAGACTGAGATGGCTCCATTCAGTCGTTTGGCTTTCGAGGATACGTTCCGCATGGAAAGGATCCATCCGGTGGCGGCGCAAGAGAGCGGAGAGGTATCCGAGTACCTCTGTGTCAGCTAGCTGTAGCCAAAGCCACGAGCGTGCTCGATTATCGAGCGTGTAATTCCAAGCCTCCAGAACATCTGAGAGCCCTTCTCCTATGTCCCCTCGCATCGGCCAGTCTTTGTGATACGACCATATCAGTGGATCGTACAGTGAACGCTTCGCGGAACTGGCCACAGAGGGGGAGCTTGCGATTACCGCGGCATCTGCGAGCCAGGCGAGTAGCCGCCGCGGTACCGCCGGATCCGAGCACACCATTGAATTGAAGGCGGTTGATCGTTCGAGCGCGCACCAGACACAAGTGTAGAAAGGGCCTAGCGATATGACCAGGCGGTCAAGTTCGGGCCAAGACGGGATGAGGGTCGGTTTGTCATGGCCATAGATCACACGATCCCCGGCAGGTTCTTCATCATCGATACCAGCAACCGCATCGTTTGGAATCTTACACGATTTTCTTGTATCAGATCGCTCGCCTCTAGGCTTTGGTCCGCTCACAGAGGCGCACCGGATGGCTACGAAGACGATTTATCAGAACGCCTACCTCCGCCTGGTTGGTATTCTTCGAGCGCGCCGTGAAGCGATGGGCATAAGTCAGGCAACACTAGCCGCCCACCTGGGTTGGCCTCAGCAAAGGGTGTCGTCGATTGAGTCCGGCTCGCGACGTTTGGATCTCTTGGAGTTTTGCCGCGTAGCGTCAGCACTTGGGTACTCGATGGCCGAAGTCTCAGAGCTGGTCTCTGTCGCGTGGAAAGCCGCCAGGACTACGCCACTGAAGTAGTTCCAGAAAATTGAAATGACCGCATAGCGTGGAGCATCACCGGTCATTTGGTTTTTCGCATCACGCGTGCACCTTCTTGGCCGCGCTGATAAATGGCCGCTGCTCCTTTGCGTACCGTCCCGCTTGGGCTCAGTACCCTACGTCGGCGGAATCCCGACAACCACAAGACGACGAGCCGTCAATTTCCCGCTCAGCGCCGGGTTCGATCCACCGCCGTGCCCGACATCTACACGCCTGCATTGTCGATTCTTCAGCGCCTACTCCTTGTCGATGTGGGGTGGGCTTGCCGGTAAAGTGACGGCTTGTAACCGCAATGCTTTCTACCCGCTGTTACAGGATCAGCCAGCGCTACATGCGCGCTACCTTGGAATAGGGATCGAAGGAAACGAACGATGCTCGAACGAACAGCAATGATCGTGGCCACCCCGCAGGGCATTTCTGGTGAGTTGGAACTTGGAAAGCCCTATACGTTCACCTACGCTCCAGCGGCGACCAAGCACACCTCTGTAGCGATAGGGATGCCGGTGGATCTGCCGCCATACGAATGCGCTGATCTCATGCCAATCTTTGAGATGAACTTGCCCGAGGGTTTTTTGCTGGAAATGGTGCGCCAACGTTTCTCCGATCTTGCCGACGCGCAGCTACAACGGATACTGCTGTCCATCGCGGGCGGGGAGGGAAGCATCGGGAGGGTTTTCCTTTACGACGCGTGCTCAAACACAGCTGAAAATGCTGTTGCGGGCGTTCAACTCACTGAACTCCTGGCTGATCAAGGGACGGAAGACCTGTTTCAGCAGCTGGTGACAATGCACCTGTTGCGTTCCGGCGTATCTGGTGTTCAGCCAAAGCTGCTCGTGGCCGAGCAGAGCACCGCAAGTTTCGGCAAGGGTGTAGTCCCTCCACGTGAGCTCATGGTAAAAACCGAGGGTGCCAACTCGCCAGGGATAGCTATCAACGAGTTCGTGTGCATGTCCATCGCCAAGGAAGCTGGTATACAAGTACCAGAGTTCTATCTATCAGAGGACGGAAAGCGTTTCGTGGTACGACGGTTCGATCGCACGGCGGAAGGCGTTGCAATTGGATTTGAGGACCTCGCGGTTTTGTTGGGGCTGAATTCACACAGTAAGTACACCTTGAGCTATGAGACCGTGGCTTCAACACTCGGTGAAGTTTGTTCCATGCAGCACAGATCGGCCGCACTGGCTCAGCTTTTCGATCAGGTTGCTCTTTCGTGTTTGGTTGGAAATGGAGATGCGCACTTGAAGAATTTTGGTGTGCTCTATGAGGAACCGGCAGGAAGTAGTATTCGAATGTCGCCGGCCTACGACATCGTTTGCACCACTTGTTACATTCCTGATGATGTTCTGGCGCTGAAACTTTGTGGGCAGAAGGGATTGATGGCGGCCAGAGCAGACCTGGAGAACTTCGGCAGGTCTATTTGCAAGGTGGCAGACCCGCTTGGACGAATCACGACACTTGTGGAGGCGATGCACGTGATTATGTACACGGAAAGCGAGCGGATAGACCAAGTGCCAGGCTTACGGCAATGCTTTGCACCATCCTTGTCGCGGTTCGAGAAGCTCGTCAGCGGACATTCTCCTTGCTCGTTGGCATAGGGTTGAAATATGGAGGGAAGTCCGTGCAACAACATGAAGTGAGAGCCCGATGGCCTTCTTGTGGAGAAGGTGGCGCCGAAGGCGCACGGAGGTGGCCGGTGCTCTCGGTGTCAACAGATGACGCGGGGCGGTGCACATCTGTGCCACGTGGCACAGCGTTTCATAAGATGCGGTAATTATTTTTAATGAGGCTCATTGTTCCAAAATCGATCTATACGGAACGTCGTTTCTATATTTTTATAGAAGTTAGCTCGGTTTCGTTGATACAAAAATGTATCCATATCCAACTGCGTGCATGCAGTGAAATCAATGCAAGATTGTCCCAGGAGGGCTTGTGAATTCCACAAACGCGATGCGTCAACTTGCAAGGATACGGCTTGATAAACGTTTCTCGTTACTCCGCGATGCCTGCTACGAGAACGTCCAGATGCCTCGGGGAGGCTGGATTCGCGCGATTCGAGAAGCGTTGGGTATGCCGCGCCACGCTCTTGGGAGCAGGATGGGCTTGGGTGAAAAGAGGGTCGCCCAGCTTGAACAAGGCGAGGCACAGGGGAAGCTGTCAATGACCTCAATGGCGCGAGCCGCTGAGGCCTTGGACTGCGAGCTCGTCGTTGCATTGATACCTCGACATCCTTTGGAAGAAACAGTTAGTAACCTTCGCAGGGAGTTGGCCATAGCTTGGGTCAATAGCCGGGTGCTGCACAGCATGAGCTTGGAGGACCAAGCCGTATCCATTGAGGATCTTCCGGCCGACGTCCTGAGCGAAATACAACGTCAATTCCCAGACGAACGCCTTTGGGACGAACGTTGAACAGCTAACGCTGCCGCCACCAGTGTCTCTGCCAACAGGGCAGGCAGTGTGTCGATCTGCCCCCCAGTCATGCTGTAATCGGCTCTCGCGATTAGGGCGAGCAAATGCACGCTAGGTATGCTTTGTGAGCCAAGGATCAACCAAGCACGACCTCAGCGCGGAGTCAGTAGCCGATGCAGCCCACTTACTTGTTCCTAGACACCGAATGGGCAGATGAGATTGGCGCGGAGCTGGTGAGCTTGGCTCTTGTCAGTGATGACGGGCGCCGCCGTTTCTATGCTGAGCGTGACCCGCTACCGAAGGACCCGACGGAGTTCGTGAGGTCTGTGGTCTACCCACACTTGAATGGCGGCGGTTCGGCGATGACAGACCAAGTGATGACATTGAAACTACGCTCGTTCCTCATGTCCGTGCCAGAGCCTAGTGTGATTGCCGACTATCCAAACGATCTGGTTCTGTTGAAGCATGCAATTTCGGGTTTTCACCTGCCAACCAGCGAAGTAGCGCTGTGCGGTCCTTCGCCACGTCCAGTGATGACAACAATGCTCAAAGAAGGGCGAATGGGGAGCCTCGTCGAAGAGTACTTCAAGAGCCACCCTGACTCTGCAGCTCGGAGACACCATGCGATGGTAGACGCTGAAGCACTGCGCATTGTCTGGCTGATCGTAACCGGGCGTGTTGTCGCCCCCCTTTGGGCGCAGGGGCGCCAATAGCGCTGGGCCGCATGGACCACTAATCCTCATCTGCTCAAATGTTGCAGACTGCCAATAGGTGGCCAGGAGTGGCGAGCAAGGAACGAAAGGGCAACGAAGAACAACGCACGTTGTTCGAACAACAACGAGGTGACCCAAAAGGGCCTTTCCCTAGTCGATGCGCCATCGCCAATTAGAGCGGTAAATCGACCTGTTGTTCATTGCCGTCCAAGTCTGCGCCTCCCACATGGCTTTCCCCTCACTACTCACTTTAACGGAGTTGTGCATAACGTCATAAACGTCTTTCGAGATGTAGGTATAGCCGGCGGAAAGCGACGAAAGTTTTGCAGCGTGATTCGCCGCCCTGCCAACCCACACCAGATCGTTGGCGCCTCGCACGCCAGTCTTTGCAACTAGCAAGCTGCTAGTATCAATTCCCGTAACATGCGTTAGAACGAAATCGCTACTTTTATAGACCTCCTTCATTCGTGGTTGCACGACATTTGCAACTGCCCACTTTATTTTCAGCGCTGCTCGCACAGCGCTTGTGTTCTTGCTGTCGCCAATGAATACCGCCATGATGCGGTCGCCATCATAAGCGGTAATTACACCGCCTTCACTACGAATAATCTTCGCGGCGCAATACAGGAAGGTCTTGTAAATTTCAGCAGAAAATTGTGCAGACCTCTTGTCCACCATATTGGTCGAAGCGGCCATGTCTGCATACAGAACGGTCCCTTGGATCTCGATAGCTTCGTTCTTCAAGCCGAGTTTTGATTCGTCATCCGGTACCTTCCGTCCTTCACGTTTTTCCCAGGTCGAACGGAAGACCTCGCTGCACCATTCTTCAAGCTCACTTTTCAGCGTCATCGTCAATCCTTTGCTCCAGTGGCCATGATGAGTTCACGTAGCTTTGCGCACGCGGGCGCGATGTAGTGCTCAGCATCCTTCCCGGGCACGTAGCGATATGGAATGGTCGTCATGCCAAGCAAGTCGCTAGGTAGCTGAATGTCCGCATCACGCGGCTCCATTAGGAACGCGCGCCGCCGCCCAAGCCGCCCCATGAAAAGGCCAAGCTCAAAGGTCACGTTGTCGCGCATTGCGGGCCACTTCGTCTCGCGTGTGATGACCACGTCATCTGGCTGAGCCACAGCAATCGCAAAGTCTGCGTCGTCCAACTGCGCTTCCAAATCGTCCAGCGTGTAGTTCGATGCCCGGAACACGCCGTTTTTCCACGCCACCGCCAAGAACGGATCGTGTGCGAACTGCTTGGTAAGCAAGTCCACGATTGGGAGCGCCTCTGCCGATGAAACTATGAAAACCCTGACCTGTTCTCGCTGGGCAGTCACCAAGTGATTCCTCTGGGCGAGCCTCTTGGCAAGCGTTGCCGCGACTCGCCTCCATATGTCGGGAAACTCCTGCGCTGCCGCCGAGAAGTCAGCCTCACTGACTTTGACCAAGACGGTTGTCTCGACAGGAACAACTGATGCCGACCGGGGCTGCGCAGGTTCAATTGCTGCCATTTCGCCGACGTGATCGCCTGGGAAGCGGTTCGCCACAACCTTGCCGTTGACCCGAACTTCGACCTTGCCGGCGATAATGAAGAAAACCTCCGAGGTCTGGTCTCCCTGATTGATGACGGCGGCCCCAGCGGGGACTTCTATCAATTCGCCCACAGTCACAAGCCGTTCCGCAAGCTCCTGCCGGTTTGCGACCAGCCTATGTTCTGTGAGCGTCGCGATCAAGCGCCGCCGTCCCTCGTCCCCTTGAAATCGCTGGATCATTATGCCCCCTGTGATGGCTGTATTTATTGATGTGGGGCGCCGCAGCCTCTATTCAAGATGACTGCCTGCCTCAGGTGTACCCCTTCGCAGATTGATGGGCCGCTTCATATGACAACCCTAGTGTGTTGCATCAATCAATTGAATCCGCGGCCAAAAGCGGACATTGGTGCCATGCCAGGTGTCCAACTGGCTGGCGCTAGTGTCCATTTCGTTTGGCGGCGCTGCCCAACTGTCTGGCTGTTTGTAGTCGGACTTCTCGTAAGTGTCCGTGATAAGGGGGGGGTGAACCCCTCCCTTTGTACAACGAGCTCTGTTCGCAGACTTCTCCAGTTGCTCTCAAGGTATCCCCAAACTCTCCCAGTCGTTCCGCCACGCACGCCACCCCGCAACGCCAAGGAGCGTATGGAGCGGGCGCTGGGGCCTGACAAGGGCGAGCCCTGAAGGTGCGGCGGCAGTCCTGTTGTCCAGCGCGGTAGCCCCGGTCTGGGACTACGACGCTAGCCCAAGACCGCAGGCCACGTGGCAAGATGGTCCCAGTGAGATGGTGGTCGGGGGCTGAGCTAGGGAATGATCGAAGGAATACTGGTCTGGCAAGCCATCATTTTCGTTTCAATTGCTTTGGGCGGGCGCAAGCGGGGCTGGGTTGTCGCGTTCTGGGTGGTCTGGACCCTCCTGCAAGTGTTCGCTCTGTGGCTGTCCGTTATCCAGTTCGGCACGATCTGGCTGGCTTGGTCGATCTTCGGCAACAAGACGCCTCAGCCCGAGGCGCTACCAGCAACGAAAGTTGATCCCGCCCTAGAAGCCGAACGGCTGGCTGCCCATAAGCGGGATGACGACAAGTTCAAGGAAGCATTCGGACAGTGGATCGACCACCTGTCCGGGGTAATCAGCGGTGGGCGATGGATCCCGAAAGGAGCCATCCACCGGTTCCTGGCCAAGCACGCTGCACCCAAGCACCCTAGTAAGAGTTGGAGGCAGGCGGTCGGAGAGTCATCCGCCCAAGAAACCTTGCGGCTGCAGTTCGACAAGTTGAACGCCCAATACCTAGCATCCCAGAAGATCGTGCGTAAGGACTTCTTTGCTGCCGTAGAGCAGAACCCGCTCACCGACGAACAGATCCACGCCTGCGTATGTATGGACGACGCGGTCATGGTGGTAGCAGCCGCAGGCTCTGGCAAAACGTCTACGATGGTGGCCAAGACCGGCTATGTGCTGCACGAGGGCCTAGCCACGCCCGAGCAGATCCTGTTGTTGGCTTTCAACCGCGCTACAGCCGAGGAGGTGGGGCAGCGGATCGCCAAACAGTTGAAAGGAGTGCCCGAGGTCGAGAAGGTCAGGTCCAATACCTTCCACGCCTTCGGCATCGATGTGATCAGTAAGGCGACCGGCAAGAAACCGTCGCTGGCCCCGTGGGTAGACCCCAGCAATCCCGGCGCCGACGTGCGGGAAGTGGGCGAGATCATCCGAATGCTGTCCGAGCAGGACAAGATGTTTAAGCGCGACTGGGACCTGTTCCGAACGGTGTATGCCCGCGATGTCGGCAAGTGGGACCAGCCCGACGAACCCGAAGCCTATGCCAACGGCGTGCGGGGTTTCCGTACGGCCCGGGGCGAGGTGGTCAAGAGCAAGGAAGAGCGCACGATCGCTGACTGGCTGTTTTACAACGGTGTGAACTACGAGTACGAGCGGCCCTACGAGCACGATACGGCCGATCAGCAGCACCGACAATACTTCCCCGACTTCTATTATCCCGACGCCAAGGTCTACCACGAGCACTTCGCGCTGAACGAGAAGGGCCAGGCGCCCAGGCACTTCAAGGACTACCTCGCGGGCGTGAAGTGGAAGCGCGCACTACATGTCGAAAAGGGAACGAGACTATTCGAGACTAGTTCGCATGGCCTGCTGACTGGCGAGGCCATCCCCGCCTTGGAGCAAGCGCTGATTGAGCGGGGAGTGCAGCCCGCCTTCGACCCGAATAAGGAGGTCACAGGTTTGCCGCCAGTCCACGAGCAAGACCTGGCCCGCTCATTTCGGGTGTTCCAGCAACACGTTAAGAACAATAACCTGACTCACAAGGATTTGCTGGCCGCTCTCAGTGCTCAGTCCAAGGACGGGTTCGGTGCGCGCTTGCGCATGTATTTGTCCATCTACGAGCGGGTCGCTGCTGAGTGGGAGAGGCGGCTGCAGCGGGGCAACTTCATCGACTTCGAGGACATGCTGATCCTGGCCGCGGGGTACGTGGAGTCCGGGGCCTACAGAAGCCCGTATACCCTCATTCTGGCCGACGAATTCCAGGACAGTTCGCGCGCCCGTGTCCGTCTGTTGAAGGCCTTGGCGGCACAATCTGACCCGCCTGCGCACCTGTGTGTCGTGGGTGACGACTGGCAGGGCATCAATCGCTTCGCAGGCTCGGACATCGCGATGATGACGGAGTTCGAGAAGACCTTCGAGCACACCACACGTTTGTCGCTCAGCACCACGTTCCGATGCCCACAGGACCTGTGCGACGCATCCAGTCAGTTCGTCCAGGCCAACCCCGCACAGATCAAGAAGAAAGTCAAAACGACCAACCCGCTGACCAAGACCTCAATGCTGGCCTATGGATTTGCGGACCAGAACAGCATTACCAGCTACGTCGAAAAGCAACTAGCCCACATGCACCAGCTGGCGGTCAGTGGAAAACTGACGCCGGCCAAGGGGGCGCACATCACCGTTATGATCCTAGGGCGCTACCGCGATGACAATTCCACTGCGCTGGAGTCCTGGCAACGTAGGTTCAGCGATAAGTTGAAGATCGAGTTTCGCACCGCCCACGGCTCCAAGGGGTTAGAGGCCGAGTACGTCTTCGTCCTCAATGTTGTGGAAGGCACTCGTGGCTTCCCCAGCCAGATCCAGGACGATCCCGCGCTGCAACTGGCCATGCCGGCACCTGACCCGTTCCCGTTCGCCGAGGAACGCCGGCTTTTCTATGTGGCCATAACCCGGGCTCGCAAGCAGGTTCGGCTCTACACGACGCTGGGCCAGCCATCGCGGTTTCTAGTGGAGTTGGCCAAGAAGGAGCACATCAAGATCGAGCCCGTCGACGGCGAGGCCCTGGAACCTTGCCCTGAGTGCGGCCGTGGGGTCTTACACCTGCGATCAGGCCCTTACGGCGAATTCCACGGATGCAGCCGTTTTCCTGCGTGTACCTTCAAGCGCAAGGTGGGTCAAGGTGCGGCTCCAACATCCAAGCCAAGGCCGCGGGCCCAAAAGCTATCGGCTAGCATCAAGGCCGGCGACCAGTGCCCCGTGTGCCGACGGGGCATCATCCAGTCGAGGAATGGGAGGCATGGTTCATTCTTGGGCTGTTCTCGCTTCCAGGAAGGCTGCAACGCGACTCGGAACCTATCGAGTTGACGGACGCGGACAGGGGCGGCGTGCGAGTCCTCGGCACATTTGGATTGCTTGGATAGGTCAACCCATGGGAGACATGGTTATGTTCTTAGATCACCGCAGCGCAACGATCGTCCATGCACCTGCACCCGCACAGATGCCGCAGGTTCCCCTTGCTGCGGAACGCTGGGTTCGCACGCTCGCAGAAACTAGTGATTTCACGGGTTATGTGGAAGAGCAGCTGCGGCGCCACTATCTGATCATTGAGGAGTTGTGGGAGCCCTAAGCATCGCAGTTCGACACGGACGATCAGGCGAAGCAAACTAGTGTCCGGCTGGTCCGAAACTTCGTATCCCATGCCGAATGCCGAAGCATAGAGGTGGTGGCCTTCATCTCCGGGCAACTGAACAGTGCGGTCGTGGCGGGAAAGCAGCGGCCGACCGTCCGCTTTGATCGACTTAGTCCAGAACATCATGCCTTCGTGGCACGTCACGAAGTCGAGTCAGGCCGGATTGCGAGACGGCTTGTTCACCTCGCAGTCGACGACCTTCCGTCAATGCCATTCCTCGCCTAGCTGGGCGATCACATTGCGTCCCGCCCCCGTGGAGCATGTGGCTGTCCACAAGCGTGTGGCTAGTCCGTGCGGCATCGCGCGGGTGTCCAGTTCACTGGGCGACAGTTCCATCATGAGGAACGCCCCGAGTAAACTCGGACGGAAAAACCCTGAGGAATTTGCTCTGAAACACGGGTCCCGAGCGAACTCTTAGGCCGGTGGAACGCTGGATTCTCTACTTTGGTGTGCACCGGTGATCGAGGGTAGGTCTAGTGTGAGAACGTTGTTTGGCAAACCTGAGAAGCTTGGAATGGCCTTGATCGCCTTTTCTATGCGCTCTGGAACTGCGTCTGCAGCCACTATCACAAGTGCTTTTCTACTTAACCATTCAGAACTTAGAAGCGCGAACGTTTCTTGAGGGTGCGTACTAATCCACACCCCAGCTGGTTTTCTGGTAGGCCTTTAGCCAATCCAAACCTTCGGCTACATTCAAACACAGCGAAGCGTAGGAGTGCTTGAGAAGGCGCGGGGGCAGCAGGCCATCCCATTTTTGGCTGGCAAGATTCTTAGCCTTGACGAGTAGCTCCTCGCTCCTTGGGGCAGGCTGTAACACGATTGCTGCGATTGCTTCTAACAGATGGTTGTGGGTCTTCGAGCCTTTGGTTACCTCAACCCCGAGTCTGCCGGCCTGTGCGTTGAAGTCTCTCGCACCGAGGAGGCACGCAATGGCTTCGTTGGCAGCGTCTCCGGCCCAGGTGAGGAGGAGAAAATGACTTCCTTGATCAAGTAGGGTGTTCTCGTCGAGCCCCAAGTGTTCATAGGCGCTCTTGCCTTCGTTTAAGAAACGGCTTGCTGTGGCGTCCAGAAATGTTGGGCGAAGTTCACCGCGATAGAGCGCACGCATGGTCTGACGGATTCGGGTATGCACACGCCCCCCGTTTCCGTTGAAGATCGGAGGGCTTCCACCTTTGGCTGTCAGGACATAGATCGTCTTCTGAGCCTCATCAACTTGCTCTACAAGCCAGGTGCGCCCACCAAAGAGAATGCGCTGGCCGGTTGCGAGCATTTGCGTGATTGGCAAGGTTCCCAGAGTTTTTCCCGCCGCCACAATGCGGAATTCTTCATCGGCCATGAAAGCGGCATAGAAGGAGTAGTGGTTGACCAGTTTGTCGCCGAGCGGCCCGTGAAGGAGCAAGCCGGAGCTATCCTGGATGAGTACGTCTTGCTTCCCAAGATGGCGCAGGAGTTCTATGAAGGATTCGCTTGAAAGCCCTTGGAATGGCGCGCCGGCGGCGCACAGTAGCTGATACGCCTGGGGGGCATAGAGCCCGCCATACTGAGCAATTGCGGACAAAAGCTGTTGGACAAGCGTCGACAGGTGAGCGCCGCCAACCACAGGGGGTTCGAACCACTTATCGATCAGGAGCAACGCAGAAGCGATGGAATGAACTGTGTCCAGCCTCAAGCGGGTCTTCAGGTCGGAGTTGGAGTCGATGGCATCCTCTATGACGTATCCGCGAAGGGTGGCCGATTCACCTTTGCGCCGCCCCGATCGGCCCATACGCTGCCTGAGGCTGGCAACCGATGGGGGTGCCCCGATCTGAGCCACGCTCTTCACTGCGCCTATGTCGATCCCCAGTTCGAGAGTGTTCGTGCAGATCGCGGTCGCTGGACGCTCCTTCTGCTTCAGCGCAGCTTCGGTGTCTGACCGAATCTCCTTGGAGAGGTTGCCGTGATGCGGCCAGAACTCGCGCGGGCGATTGGCGTGCTCGCTGATCTCGTTCAGAAGGTGGGTGTAGCGCTCGACCTCTCGCCTACTGTTGGGAAAGATCAGATTGTTCGTGCCGGAAAGCACCTGATGCAGATGCTTGGCGACGGCTAACGGCGCCACTTCTTCGTGCTTGGCATCGTGGGGGGCATGAGGCTCTTCAAACCCTTTGAGTATGAGCTGGAGTTCATCGTTCCCAGATGGGGCATCGACGATTGCGGCCCTGCCGTCCGAGCGAAGGAAAGTCGCCGCGGCTTGCATGTCTCCCAATGTTGCCGATAGCCCAATCCGAGGAACTCTCCGCCCCAACACAATCTCCATGCGATGCATCAGCGACTGGAGCTGCTTTCCTCGCTCGCTTCCAATAAATGCGTGGAGCTCATCGACAATGACGAAAGCGGTGTCCTTGAAAATCCCCGCTACCGACGTGCCGCGATTACACAGCATCGCCTCCAAGGATTCCGGTGTTATCAGCAACACCCCCGCTGGTTTCCTGAAAAAGCGTTGCTTGGTGGTTGAGCCGATGTCTCCGTGCCATGGCCAGACAGGTACATCCAGATCCTCGCAGAGACGATCTAGTCGCCCGAACTGGTCATTGATCAGGGCCTTAAGAGGACTGATGTAAACGATTAGTCCATCCGTGCCGCCATTCAGAAGGTGGGTCAGGGCTGGAAGGAATGCGGCCTCGGTCTTTCCTGATGCTGTGCTGGCTGCGATGACGACATCGCGATCTGCCGGAAGGATGACAGGTATCGCCATTTCCTGGACAACTCGCAGCGTCTCCCATTGCTCCGCCCAGAGGTAGCGCTGGATGCCCGGATGAAGCGAATGGAAGGCGCTGGAGGTGTTCATGCGTTTACAGTTTGAACGAGGTCAGTTCGTCATCTTCGACCACGTCGAGGTCTCCTTCGCCGCCAAGGTCAGGTTTGATCTCGACAGAACCGATCAAGGACTGCCACTCGGTACCTGGATTTTGTTCAAGCACCGCAAGCAGATTGATGAAGGCGGTGATGGTGGTCCGAGGTGTACGGAAGAAGCTGTCGCCGATGCGATTGGCGCAATGTTCCATGAACTGATGAACGGCCTCATCAGGAAGGAAATACTTGGCTTGGTCGCCGCTGGCATAAACATGGCGGATCTTGGTCAGAAGAACGTAGAAGTCCTCGGCCGTGAGGCTGGAGAGGCGGACCACAGGTCCGCTGAAATCGACCAGCCCGTTTGTGGCGAAGGTGTTCTGCGCGAGGCGGCTTTGCAGTGCTTGGTAGCTGTAGACGCCCCGGCGCGTGTCCATCAGGAAATCGGGGGTCCCGCCGAGGACGAAGCCCAATCCAACCGCCGTTCCTTGGAGCGAGTCGTTAAGCATGCGCAGGAGTTGCTCGTAGTTGGAGTTTCGTGCCTGAGCGTTGGCGAGCTTGTAAAGGTTAACCAACTCATCCAGGCATACGAGTAACCCACTGTAGCCGGCCAGACGGATGAATCGCCCCATGAGCTTGAGCTGGTCATAGACGGATGCGTCGTCAACAATTGTGCGGACGCCAAGCGCGGCCTTGGCATCCGTACGGGTTGTGAATTCGCCGCGTAGCCACCGGATGGAATCGGATTTCAGCTGTTCATTGCCTTCTTCAAATCCACGCCAGTAAGCAGCAATGACATCGGCAAAATCGTAGCCGTTGACCAGCTCCGTCAGTTGTTCCAGTTTGGCGCGGATGACTTGTTCGGTGGGGACGCCTTTTGCCTTGGATTCGGATTTTGCGGTGGCGATGAACTTTTCAACCACTGCAGGCAACGCGCCGCCGTCGGGCTTGGTTCGTGTCGCCAGATTCCGCATCAGCTCCGCATACAGCGACCGCGCTTGGCCGCCGGATGCATGGAGCCTGCGATCCGGGTTCAGGTCAGCGCTGGCTACGACGAGCTTTCGCTCCATGGCAATGGCGCGAACCAGGTTGAGGAAGAACGTCTTACCGGAGCCATACTCTCCGATCACTAGGCGGAAGGAAGATCCACCATCGGCGAGCCGGTCGATATCGCCGACCAGCGTCTCTACTTCGCGGGCGCGTCCAACTTGAATCAGGTGCTGTCCTGCGCGGGGGACAACGCCGGCGCGGAGAGACTGGACGACCGCGTCGCGGTCCTTGCTGCGAATTGGGCTACTCATTGCTCGATCTTCTCAATGAACTCGGGATTGATTTCCAACGGGTCATCACCGTCGGAGAAGGGAATGTCATAGGCGTCGAAGGAGGCATCATTGATCTGCTCCAGCGCACCATCCAGCATCAACTCAAGGTCTGCCGCGCCGTCTTCTAGCTCGGTACGAGTCCAGTTTGGCCGAGACAGCATCAGCCGGAGCAATGCGCTGTGTGCCTCGTCCAGGCCCAACAACCCATTGCTGGTGTCAGGCTCTTCATCAACAGGTGCTGAGCAAGCCTGTTCGTGGCTGGTGTCGGGCTCTTCCTCTGTGAAGATATTCGCGAGCAGGGCGGAGACCTTGGCTGTGTCGCGCTGTAGCGCTGCGATGCGCTCAGGATCCAACTGGAACGGGGCGGATTGAGTGGACTGGGGTTGGGTTTTGCCCAATCTCGGCGCATGGATGTCGCTGAAGACTCGCTTGGGCTCGACGCCCAAGGCTTTGTAGACCTTCTCCAGAAAGCGCACCTCCTCCGGCGACACCATTCCGTCCACCTGGGCGAGTGTGGCCATGGACGCCGCGATCGCCTCCTTGGTTGTACTGTCCAGCGGATCAAGCTTCTTGCGCAGTGATGGCAGGGTAATCGGCGACGCAGCAAGCAAGTCCAGATGGGCGCGCAGGCGCCTATGGTCCGCCGGACTGAGGTGCGACCAGCCGTCGATCTCTAGAGACAGGTGCTCCAGCTCCTGTGCGCTGAAGGAGCCGTCCGACTGAGCGACTGCCGAGGCGAGCTGCAGGGTAAGGATGGCTGTTTGATACGCCGCTGCGTCCGTTTTGTGCGACTGACCTGGCAGGAGTGCAAAGATCGCGATCGGATCGGCTTCCGACGGTGCTCGGGCTCCCTCCAAGACATTTGGCTCCATCCCGACATACACGCTTTCCAAAGCGCGTGCGAGATCGCGAACCTTCTCCTTGCCAAGGGGGGCGGGGCTGGGTCCGAACCGAGCGGTGAGCTCGGTCAGCTGAGTGGTCACATTGCCTGCTTGGACGTCCTCTGCAATTGAACGGAGGATGCTCCTTTGGCTTTGGGGCCAAATGCTGGACGGCAGCAGAAGCAGCGCTTCCAGCCCATCACTCAAATCGGGGGATTTGCCGACCAAACGGCTATAGGCAGCGAGCTCGTCGGTACATTGCTGAACAACCTCGAGCAGACCCTTCAGTGGTGCCCGAAGGGCCGTGACGTCAGGAACGTCTCCGAAGGTCTTAGCCTTTGGGGTTGCGCCATAGAAGGCGGGAGACGCTGGTTGTCGCACGAACTTTAGCTTGGTGCGGTTCTTGGGGAGCACCAGGCCGCTGCCAAACAGCTCACGATAGCGCTCTATAAATAAGCGATCGAACTCGTCGGCGCACCGTACCGCGGCGGTTCTTAACGAAACCTCCGGGTTTAGTCGAATCCAGGCCAACGCCAACGGGGCAGGGATGGGCGCGCGGTCAAGCGAGCATTGGCCCAGAGCTAGGCGAACGTAGAAGGGCAGTTCATAGGAGCGATCAAATGGAGGAACTGGCTTGGAGTAGAGCTTTTCTTCGACCGAATCCAGCTCCATCCAGTCCAACAAACTGTTGGTAAATCCGCGGATCGGGCCATAGACCTCGCCATAAACAGATACCAAGTTCCGAAGGGCTTGTTTGATGGCAGGCCAATCCTTTCTCGACTCTGGGTCGGTGTCCGAGTCAAGCAGGATTCGGCGCTCCAGCCCGAAGAGGTAAAGGCGCACGTAGTTGATGGAGCAGCTGGGGTCCGACCGGTCTGATGCCAGCCAGTTCAGGTAGGCACGCCGCTCGCTGGGTGACAGCTGAGCGTAAGCGAGCCAGTAGCTGGTGGGCTCCTTGTAGTCGCCGTAAGGAGCGACAGCCAATACGCCGTTTACAAGGCTGGGCTCGGTGTCACCACTTGGTGAATCAAGCTTTACGCCGGTATAGAAGAGGCCGCCTCGAATGGCTACCCCGCCAATCTCGATCATCTCATCGGCACCAAGCCATCGGGTCTCCGCCCAGCCTTCCGGCGGGCGAGGGACGGTGAACTCCGTGGAGGGAACGTCAGCAGCGATCACGACACGATGCAGTTCTTCCATTCCTGTAGCGGATCCCGATGTTGTCAACAATTGACGGCGCATAGCTGTGCTGACGGGAGGGGACGCCTGGCGCTCTTGGGGCAGGCTGTGATCGTTGTGAGCGCTGGTCCTCAACTTCGCCTCAACTCGGATGGGGTCAGCGGAAGAAACTCCGAGCTTGGTGATATGGGCCTTCACTTCGCTCAGGTTTCCTGGCCGGCTTGGGCCACGTGACTGCGCCGCAAAGACTGTCAAAGCTGCCAACAACCTTCGAACCCCGTCCGCTTTTGTCGGAACCTGTAACTGCACCTGTTCCGTAGAGGTATCGGTAGCCTGCGCTGCAGCAGAGCGCTCGACTACAGCCTTCATTGCTTCCGCCAGATTTCCAGCCTTCGTGAGGATGGCGGAAGGAGAGGATTCTTCCTGCGACAGGATGTTTGGCCCCTGCTGCGAGGCCAAAACATCCGGACCCAAGACCGGAGCCTCGATCATGGAAACGTAGGCTTCGGTATGAGCGCTCGGGGCCGTATCCGCCCATGGCGGCGAGAGAGCCAATCCGATTGAGCCTTGGGCGCTTGCTGCCACCTCTGGTGAAGCTAGTCCAAGGCTTCGCACCGGTGTTTCATCCAGGCCTGTAGAGTGGATGGCGGTTGGGTCAGAGGCCTTCCATAGCTCGGCAAGATCAAGAGATGTCTCGCTGCGGATGGACGTCCGTTGTCTGATCGGCTCCTTGGGCTCTGCTTTGGGCGCCGAAGATTGGATGAGCTCTGCCAGTGTGGGTTCTGACAACGGTGCGGCAGCTAGGGTTTCTTTCTTATCAGCTCGCCATCTGAGCCAGACCCACAGGACAAATCCTATGAGCGCAGCGAGACTGAGAACGATCCAAATCTCTCTTGGGATAAGCCAAATAATAGCCAAAATACCTACGATCCAACCGGCGGCTGATTGATTTTTTTTCGCCACATGGCCCCCTGCCTACGGCGCTTCCTTGAAGCCCATAGTATCGCCAGAACCAGTTGGAGATTGTGGCGGGCAGGGGATTAGGGAGATTTATCCGGGGGTGGGTCAGTTAGAGGCTATCCGTTGTCAGGATTTGGGAGTTTTATCGGGAGTAGGGCTAAGGGGTGTCGCCTCCGAAACCTTGTTCCGATCTACGGCAGAGAAATCAGCATGTTTGACCTCGGCCAGCTCCTTGACACTCATTTTCTGTGTTGGTTTGTTTGACGAAACGTCGGTAGCTATCTGACTTGGTTGCCATATTGTTCTTGAGGCAGGGTATGGCCCTACAATGCGCTGATAAGGAGGGGTTATCTATGGATGAGCAGGTCGAAGCAGCGTGTATTTCTCTGGATGAATTTACGTCGGCAGTGGGGCGGTCGTTTAGTGGAGTGACTAATCCCCTTCAGCTGCAGATCGGTTGGATGGCACCTGCGCTTACACCTCAGGAAATTGCCGCTGTCCCAGCACGCTTGGCCCAACGGATTAGGGATGCCGATCTCTCCTTTGATGCCAGTGACCCCGATGAGCGCGATCGGACGAATTTGATTGGCAACATTCCGTCTCAGCTAGCCACGCTAGCTGGGAATTTGGGCAATCTTTCGAGCGGTAACATAGGTCAGGCAGGTTGGGCGTACTTTGAGACGTTCAACCAGTGGGAGCGCACCCTGTTCCCAAATGGCGTTTGGGCCGAGCCGGATCCAGAGACGCTGCCAGGTCAACTAAGGCGTAAGCTCAAGCTCACCAAGACGGCACTAGACGCCATTGTTGTCGACCGAGAGACGCTCGAAGGCCAGTTGGCTGAGATCAAACAGGGCGCGCAGATGATCGGAGACCTTCCGGTCGATGCTGAAATGATTGCAAATGCACGCAAGGATGTTGCCGCAGCGCATCAGTCCGCGGTGGAGGCGGCCTCGAAGTCGAAGGTTGCAGCGGATGATGCTGCGTCCTCCTTCGCTCGTATGGAGTCGCTGGAGCTTGACGCCAAGAAAGTGCTGGACGGAATTGAGGCCGTGTATCGCGCCACGACAAGTCACGCCCTCGCTGAAGCCTTCAACAGCCGGGCTAACGCCCTCCGGATATCGGTCAGATGGTGGGTCGTCCTTTTGATCGGTGCACTCTGCGCTGGTGCCTATCTGGGCTATCTGAGAGTCCAAGCAATCTCAGAACTGACAAGGGACCCCACAACCCAGCAGTTCATGTCATTGATCTGGGTCCAGGTTGCCCTAGGGACGCTTTCCTTGGCTGCGCCGCTGTGGGTGGCGTGGTTAGCGACCCGTCAAATAGCGCAGCGATTCCGTCTGGCTGAGGACTATTCATTTAAGGCTTCACTGGCGACGGCCTACGAGGGCTACAGGCGTGAGGCCTCACGTATCGATCCCGACTTTGAAAAAGACCTATTTGGGTCTGCGCTGCGACACCTTGATCAAGAACCGTTACGTTTCATGGCGGAGACTGATCACGGAAGTCCCTATGCCGAGTTCTTTGCGTCGCCAATGTTCCGTGATGCCTTAAAAAAGGTTCCGAACCTGTCTGAAGAGCTTCGGAGCATGGTCCTCAAGGCCGTCGATCGAACTGAACATTCAGGTCGATTCAAGCCGAAAAATCCACCGCCTGAGCACCGCACAGCTAACGACGATCCGTGATACGAAAAGTTGAAGCGGGTGAAGTCTATTTTTACTAGCGTGAGAGCGGCATCGCCAAAGCTTGGGGAGCGACTTGGTACCTCAACGGCACTAGGTCGCTCCGTGCAGCGGGAAGCGGTCTACATGAAGGGCTGTCGGCCACGTCGCAATTATCTTGATTCTCCCGAGCGGTTCGACTTAAATCAGGTATTGAGCTCGTTCGCTACTGGCTGAAAACGGCCAGTAGCGGGCAGATGATTAGTTTGATCATTGCACTGGGCGACCTGGCGAGGCCGGCTGGTGAGGGATGCCGCGACAGTTTACTGGGCGGAATGATCGGGTGCGCTGGTCGCCGATTCATCAGCCCAGTCCAGTGGCACCAATGCCTTCCCATTTCGCCAACGTTCCACGATAAGGTCCTGATACCAAGGCTCTTGAATATCAGCATGCTCAGTGATGATGACCTGCATGCGTGGAGCCAAGTCCTGGACTACGTTAACGATCAGCCGGAAGATGCGAATCACGGCTAGGCGATCTTCATCTTCTTCACCCACTTGGTTCACATCACGATCTTGCTCCGCCGGGAAGTAGACCTGCGACGGTTGGTCTAGGATCAGGAATCGAGGCACAGGCCGTTCTCTGCGCGCGAAGAAGTCATGTAGCGCAAGGAAGGCGATGAGGTGGCAGCCGAGCCAAGTCTCACCGCTGCCCATTCGACTCATGGGTACGGCACCGTCTTCCGTGTCGGCGACGACGATGAGCTTTTTCGGCTCGAGTCGGAAGGGGATGCCGGCGTGCTCCAGTTCCAAGAAGGTCGCCCAGCGGGTCATCAGCGTTGCCACCCGGCTCATTGCCGAAGCGATGCGCTCGCGAATGCTTTCGTCGCTGAGCTGCAACTCCAGTTCACTAATCTGCTTGGAGAGGGCCTCGATGGCCTGGCGGAGCTGTTCGTTGTCCTTGGCGGTCGGGAGCGATTCCAGGGTGAGGCTGATTCTGCCCAATACGTGGGCGCGGCGAGATGTGACCTCCCGCATCGACTGAAGTCGGGAGTCGGAGGCGCGCACAGCTTCAAGCGCAGCCCAGTTGCTCCTCAACGATTCCTTGATGCCATCGAGTTCTTTGGTCTTCTCCGCAATCAACGTGTCCAAGCCTGGGGTGTGGCGACGGACGTTTTGGAGCTGTGTCTTCACTGACACGAGTTCTGCTCGCAGGTCCTTGGCGGACGGAACAGCCTCCGTCAGGGCATGACTGCAAAGGGGACAGGTGTGCTCGTCTTCATCGATGAGTCCGATGCTCTCCAATCGAGAGACTTGCTCCGCAGACTCTCTGGCAAAATTGCTGCCGTCTGCGCGCAAGCCCGACATTGAATGCAATTCGTCGTTGACTAGGTGGAGGCGCGCACGAAGCTCAGATCTCGTAGTGGTCAGCTGACTCAGGGCCAACTGATCAACCTCGGTCTCCGCGTGAGCGAGCTGGTCTTCAAACGGCGCGGTCGAGGCGATACACAGGGATTCCACCATATCTTGGTAGCTCGCTCCTGAGAAATCAGCGCCAATAAGTCCGGCCGACTTGGCTTCTGCCACCAGACCGTCGATGCGAGCCTCACTGGTCAGCGACAGCGATCGGGTGAGTTCAGACTCCTTCGATCGTAGCTCACGCCGCAGAGAGCGAAGTTTGGCCGATAGCTCCACGTGGTCGTGGTCCATCGCGCCAATGAAATAGGAGAACGTGTCCTTGATCCCTTGAGCGACGAAGTGATCGCCTTGTCCGTGGAACAGAAATCCAGGTTGGGAAATCTCTGTTTGTTTCTGGAAAACGTAGGCCAAAGCGTGGCGAATGCCGGCCGATAGCGGTGCCCTGGTGTGGCCTTCCGGTGGTACGTTCTGATGGGATCCGATGCCCGTTGCTAGCTCGATACGTGCCATGACAGCGTCAATGTTGGTCGTAACGGACAGTTGTTCATAGCTTGGAATTGCAATGGCGCTGCCGGTTATGTAGTGAGCGTCGCCCGTGGTCATTTTCCCCTTGTCCGGCGCGCGGCGTGCCACGAAATGTTCTTCCGTGCCATCGGTCAGCCGAAGACCATACCAGTGGATGGTTTTGGCCATGATTCCGTGGGGTATTTCGCAGGTTCCGCTGCCCAAGCAATAGTCGACGATGGCGATCAGCGATGACTTTCCAGTGCCGGACTCGCCGGTGATGATATTCACTTGGCCCGGCTTCAGCGAAATGGTCCGAGGCGGCTGGCCCGCATGGTAGATAACGATGTCGAGGATCTGGATGCTCATGGACGCACGCCCCATAGGGCCATAACGGTGGTGTAATCGCCAGCGGCTGCAAACCAGCGGCCCGCGAAGTGGGCTTTCTTAATACAGTCAGCGACCTCCGGTGTGGCGAGGTCGCGACCATACTTATTGATCTTGCGCACGTTCAACTCGGGAATAAGCCGGTACCCATCCAGAGAAACAAGTCCGCTCGATGCTGCGACCGCGACTGCCTGCCGGACAAGCGGAGCGATGGCCTTAGCCCGATCGGAAAATCCAACCAAGGCAGATGGATGGACGCTCAGCCACGCTGCCAAGCTCGTGCTGATGGCTCGGGGAAGAGTCTCGCGCGTCACTTTTTGTAAAACGGCTGGCAAGGCAACAAATGCCAATGCGTAAGGGAGGCCACTGCCATTGCTCTCCTCTTCGTAGCCTTTAGCGGCGCTGTAAATCAATGCTCCCAAGAACGCAGGGTTGAGCAGGCGGACCTGTTCTGGCGGTTGCTGGCGCCATAGCGGCTCCATGAGCCCAGGTTCGCGGTGGATAGTCATGCTGCGACCCCAGGGATTGAAAGCAGATGTCGGAGTCTGGCTTCAAATTCTGGGTGCCAACCGATGCGCAACTCATTGGCCATCATGTGCAAGGACCCACGACAAATACTGGGATGGTCGACGTTCTTGCGGATAGGGAGGCACGCAGATTCCACCCACTTGAAAACGGCGCGTGCCATTCTTTGTTGCGCTTCCTCTGCTGCTTCATGGCCAAGCTCGTCTAGTGCTTGGGCAAACGCGATTTCCCACTCTTCGTGGAGCGTGCGCTCATATTTTTTCAAGTCACCCACCAGAACCAAGCTCTCACGAACCCAGCGAGAACGCTGTTCAAAGGCACGGTAGTAGTCTCTGACTGCTGCAAGAACGCGCGAGTGGTGAACCCCTGCCAATTTTGCTTGGTGCACGAACAGCTCGCTTTCATAGGTGGAAATCTCTACCTCGTGCTCAAATATGTCGTCGTCGACGGGGAGGGCGCTGACAAGCTGGTGGCGAACATCGTCCATCTGAGCCTGAAGGGCGGAGCAGCGTAATGGCTCTTTGGATTTCCCAATCAGGTGCTTCAAGCACTGAGTGAACCACCATCCCTCTAAACGGCTGACGAAAGACTCCACGTGATCCCTTCGAACGGTGAAGCGAACCTCGTGTCGAATGTCATCGCCCACCTGTTCAATGTTGGGTTGATTGGGCGCAATGACGATGGAGGCGACAAGGGCTTTTTGTTCGTCCGAGCTCAATGCTTGGAAAGCGGTATAGGCGGCTGCGTTGCCGGTGTTTGCTGATGTCTGTGCAACGTCTCGCATGGCAGTCAGCGCAGCGTCCTCATCGCGATTCATTGCCAAGAGCCTGCTAGCGATGGAGCCTTTTCCCACCATTTGTGTGGTGATAAGTATCAAGCGATCAATTGACGTGACAGCCCCAGATTTCCGACCTTCGATCCATACGCGCAACGACTTCCAGATATCTGGGGAGGCATCGGTGAGGTTAGCTTGCGCTTTGGAGTGATGTTTGAGCTGAAAAAGCTCCAGAGCGGTTCCGGTCTTTTCAAAGACGACGTCGTCTAATGTCTCCAAAAAAATCGAGAAATCGTCGTCGTCTGCGGGATTGATGCGACGCAAGGCGGTCAGAAGCGCCATGCGGATCTGGTAAAGGTATCCCAGCGCTGAATCGCCAGCGCCAAACGCGGTGCTCGTCCCTGCAGTCGATCCCGTCATCGGAATCCCCAATCCCTTGCATGTTGATCGCATCTTGCCAGTCGTTACGACTGGTGCCTCCCGGCGATGCATCGTATCGTCGCATCAATAACGCTCAGGGTCCACTCTCGACGCGCTCTAAGAGATTCACATGCATTGGATTTGCCATACCGATCATCCCCCCCCTTTCTCCCCGCCGCACAATCTTGCAGCCCTTCTAACCTTATTTAAGCAATCCTGCGGCTGGATTATCTTCTGCAGCCCCCGATTGAAAATAGCCAATTACGCTCGCCACTGATCGGTGCTCAGTCATGGCCATCACCGCGGGCAGGGGAACACCCTGCTTGCCAGCTTCAGTCACGAACCCCGACCGCAGACTGTGGGCTCCAAAGTCCCCTTCTAGCCCCGCTAAGCCAGCCCGTCGCTTGACGATCGCGGCTACGGAGCCCGGGAGCAGGGCAGGCCCCACCCGGTCCTTCCAGATACGCCGAAAGATAGCACCGTCATTGATCCCAGCGGCCTCGAGCCAGGCGGCCAGAGCCTCAGCGCTGCGACCGAGAATTGGCTTGTCCGGCGTTGAGTCCACTGTTACCCCGGCCTGCTGGCTTTTCGAAAACACTAGCCGATAGATGTAGCCGTCTTCGCCGACCTTGCGCAGGTCGCGCATGTCCGCAGCGGCGATCTCGCTACGGCGGCGTCCACCACTGGCAAAGCCAAAGCAGAGTAGGGCACGGTCACGCAGGCCTTCCAAAGTGCCATCACAAGTCGCCAGCATGGCCTCGAGCTCGGGGCGCGTGATGGCGGTCTTCTTGGTCGGCCGCTCACCGCGTTTGACTGAGGCTCGGCGGGCACGACTCAACAGCGTCCTAACACTGGGCAGTTCGCACGGATTAGTCAGTCGCTTGAGTTTGTGGGCCGTGGACAGCACGGCCACGCGCTGGACCACAGTCGACAGCTTCAACGGCCCGACCTTGGCCTTGAGGCCGGCGGCCACCAACGCCTGGTCAATCGCCGGCGGCAGTTCGCTGACCAACCCGGTATTGTTCTTGCGCTGGATGTGGTCGACCAGAAACTGGATCACCACGGCCTCGCTGGCCGGCAGGGATAGCTCGACGCAAAAACGTGCCTGGTGCCAGCCGGCCCAGTAGCGCAGGGCGGTGGCGTAGCTGCGGGTAGTGTTGGCAGCAGCCGCCTCGGCCAGCAGTTCGCGCACCGCGTCGGTGGCTTGCTGGGCCAGCTGTTCAGGCAGCACCAAGCTGGTAGTCGTCGCGGCGAGTATGGAACTGGATGTCGCTAGGCAGGCTCTCGATGCCCGGTTGCACGAGGAGCAGGAACTGACCATATCTGAACGCGAGAGCCTGATGGAACACGCCAGATCTGTCGAAGATCGTGCAGCACGGGAGATCGACCAGGCCGCCAACTGGCCAAGGAACTAAAGACCAGGCTGGCATCTGCAGGAAAGCTCCATGCTGCAAGCGAGCAGTCCCTAACCGTAGCTTTGAAGGCTGCACAAAGCGAAGCAGCTGCGACCTCTAAAGAAGCAGGCCGCCAACTTGCAAGAGCTGATGTTCTGGAGGAACAGTTTGCCAAGATGCCCGCTGTGATCGAAGCGGCGTTCCGCGTTAAGCAAAGGCCAGCCACATCAAGAAAGAAGACACCAATTATTTCAAATTATTCGGTTTCGTATAATTTTCCGCAACCGAATACTTACAGCTAATTTTGCTTGCATGACGTCTTCTCACGGCCCCGTTGGCACGTCTGAGCATGCTGAACTCGCTGGTCAGTGGTCTTTGGAAAAGGAGTAAGCTGCAGCAGCAGAGTCGTTTGGGTTTAGCCGGAGTTGAGCCTATCTACGGCCAGAATAGCCTACGCAATTGACCTAGGACTGACGTAAGCCCGAGAGGCACCGATCTCGGAAAAAGTACACGCTTAGTTGGCGGAAAAGTACATGTTTAGTTGGTTCGTCAAGTGACCCAGATCCAGATCCATCGGAGGCGGCCCATCAGCCATTTCGCATAATGTATATTATGTAAGTATCAGGTTGGGCATGGGGGCTTTCCGCGAGATCTGTAGCAGTCACCCCGAGCCCAGCCCCAGATTTATCCAGTTCCAGCTTCGGTCTTAAGTGCCGTTCTTCTCGCGGGCTTGGCTCTGTAGCTTCAATGGCTTGGCGCTGTCTTTCTATCTGCTATGCAGGTTGGCTGACGGCTTCGGCGCAGATGCTTCCAAGCCTGTCCTGCCGATCGGCTTCACGGCTTGTTCTCGTACCGGCATCCGCCTGATCAGCTTCGTCCGCGCCTGGCTTGATCTCGTCGGTCAACGAAGCCAGGACTCGCATGGTTCGGTTTCCGGTGGCTGCAATCGTTCTGCGTCAGCTACCGCATCACAGAGTGGCGCGCACAGCGCCACTACAGCTGGTTCTTGCAGGTGCGTGCAGTTGTTCAAGCACTGCGCGTGCCAGTCCACGACATGCTTTGCTGGTTGTCACTTATTTTAGTGTTTAGTCACTTAAATGGTTCGTACCTGCGTTCAACAAGTAATCGCAGGCGCTTACTTTTCTGACAACATTGCGCGGCCAGCCTGGTTGTTACCCTCGTCATCGATCCAGGTGAACTGAAGCGATGGATCCTGATGTACGCAAGCAGGTGCGGAATCGGCGATGCGCGTGTCCGACTGCGGCGCCAGCAAGCCTTCGTTGGCCACCGCAACTGGCTGGCCATTGCAGAGCGCCACCCCTGAAAGGGTTATGTAGTATGGCGTTGTATTGGCCGCAAACAGGTGCCCGCCTTCCAGCCGGAATCTGAGCTTTGCCACGGCTTGCCCTGCCCTTGCTTTCAATGCTGCCGGCCGGTAAATCAGCTTCATTTGTGTCCGCATCGTCACCGTCAGACGCGTTGGATCCGGTTCCTCGCCGTCCATCCGGTTCGGCGGAATCTCGAGAAGGTTCAACCAGTACAGCGACTCCCGGTCTTCGGTCGGTGCCGGGCCTACGTAAAGGAGTCTCAGACTCTGCCGCTGCCCGGCGGCGAGCTGGAACATCGCGGGCAGCGGAATAACCGGCGCCTCGGCCTCGTCGGGCCCGGAGTTGGGGTCGCCACCGTCTACCCAGGTCTGCACCATCACCGGGTAGTCGTTCTGATTGGCGAGTACCAGCGATACCTCGCGCTGACCTTGTGGAAATATCACCCGCGTCCGCTCGGCTGTCACGCCTGCCATCGCGTTTCCGCAAGCCAGCAACAGAACAGTGGTAAGCAGCTGCTGGAGGGACATTATTGGACCCGTATGATGATCTGCGCGGTTGCCTCGACACGGCCAGCAGTCACCTGCGGCCGGGTGCCTTCAGAGAGTTTTTCAATCCGGGCGGTGAATGTCTCATTGTATTGAGTGACGCCACCTGCGCTACCGCCAGACTGTGTAGCGCTACCAACGGCCGGGTACCAGCCGCGCGCCTGGGCGTTCGTACCGCCGGCGGAGTTTTCGTCCTTCAACAAGTTCATCACCACGCCGTCGCGCAGCAAACGGATCCCCACTCCCTTCGCCATGCCGGCCTCGTTGTAGCGGTCCGATACCAGATAGGAAATGCCTCCGTTTGCATTCACCAATCCGAGTGATGCAGCCGCAGCAGCGGCGCCGGACGACACCTTGATGCCCAGCGCAGTGCCATTGCTGGCTGTGCTGTTGGTGAAGCCGCTCTGGCATTTGAAGCTCACCTGGAACGGAACTTCGTGGCTGACGCCGTCATTGATCTCTGCGATCGACAGCCGTGGGAATACAACATGCGGCGTGACATTCAGCACCGCGCAGGTGGGATAGCGCTTCAACGTAACCCCGTTCAACAACCCGATCGCGCCCGGCCAGTTGTAATGCCAACCGTAGTGGTTGCCATAGTGCGTCTTGCCCACATTCGGGTAAGCCAGACCTGGGCCTTTGATCGCGATATAGGCAGCCGGCTGGGTGTAGAGATAACGCTGTGACGGCGAAACAACGTAGTAGTACGTGGATTCCAACGGCGCACTGAACAACTCCGAACGCACAGCGCTGAGGTTCTTTGCCTTCACAAGGCGATAGCCGCGTGAGTCCACATCCAGTCCCTCCAGCAAGCGCTCCGCCCAGACATCGGTGAAGTATTGTCCGGTCTCCATATGGGTCAGGCGAAGCAACACGTTCCGCCACGCGGTTCGATATGCGGACTGCAAGCCCAGCGAATTGCCCAACGAGTCGCCACCGGTGTACCAACCGCTGTACAGGTCATCGCCATTCGTGGAGAACATTTCGTATACCGCATCACCCGGGGCGCAGCGGAAAAACACTCGCTCTGGATCGTAGCCGGCGGAGGAGCCGTACAAAGTGAGCGGTGCCACGGCGCTGGCGATCAGCGTTGGATAGGGCTGGAATGCTGGATCACTGACATTGATCACACTTGGCAGGCCGAGCGAGCCATTGCAGCTGTCGCAGGCACCGCCCCAGACGGCTGCAGCGCCCTCCCCCGGCCGGATCGCGGTCTGGATCGTGGTGGTGGCATTGCCAACGCTTTCCACCTTGTAGCAAGTTGCCCATGCAAGCGGCGAAGCGAACAGGAAGACCAGAGAAAGCCAACGAAGGAAAGTGCTCATTGTGCGCCCACTTGGTAGTTGTACATGTCCTGGCAGATGGCCTCGATGATGACGGGAGCCGCGTTGGAGCCGGGAGCTTGCGCACCCAGATCATAGGCTACCGAGCAGCTGCCATTGGCGGTTTCCGACCATTGCACGGAAAGCAGCCCGGTGCGCTTGGCGGCCCGGGCATAGATCAGCCCTGCCTGGCCCACCATGCCGATCGTGGCGCCCGTTTCATCGGCTACGCTGGCGCCCAGCGGCACCACATTGCCATCGGCGCGGCGGGCACGAACGATCAGCGGCGCGCCGGTCAGGGTTTCAAAAACTACCTGCAGTGCCGCGCCTGCCGACGGCACCACGGTGCGCTCGGTCTCCACCAGCTCCGCATCCGCCGTCATATCCTGCGGATCCAGACCGATGCGATTTACGCGATAGGGCGACAAGGAAGGCATCAGCGCGAATCCATTGCGGTTGACGCGAGCGCCTTGCCCGCCGCGTACGAGCGAGCCTTGCGCACCCTCCGCTTTCACCAAGGCGAAGCTGTCGCCCACATATGGTCCGAATGTCAGGCCTTCACCGTGCAACACCACGGCACCGCGCATGCCGGCGGTGAGCTGCTGCCCGCCGGAGCCGCCCGAGACACCCGCGCTGAAACTGCCCAGCGCAGTCTGTGTTTGCAGGTTGCCGCTCCACTGTGGGCTGCGGGCGCTTCCACCCTGGCCTGCGGATACCGCGTAATTGGTGGTCCGGCGTTCGCCGAGGGTGCCGCTTGCCACCGACTGGTAGCTGGCCCCCCCTGCACCCGTATCCCTCGTGGCCATGGCGCTGAGCACCGGAGCGGACGAGGTCCTGCCCAGTGGCATCGAGACCGTCAGGCCAAGTGAGCGACCGGGCTGGCATTGCGGCGTCGAGCGGAAGTCCCATCGCTCCAGCGTGCAGTTGCGCTGCTGGGACAACGACAGGCTGTAGCTCAGCCTGCGCCAGGTGCTGGCATAACCGAACTGGAACTGCACATCGCGCTGGCTGTCATTGAAATAGTCCGCTGCAGAACCGGTCAGGTACAGCGAACCGTAGTCGCCGAGGCGCTGGTTCATGACCACGCTGAACTGGTTGCGCTGATTGCGCTGGCGTTCTGGTTGCCACGTATCATCTTCGAATGCACCCTGCTCCCACGGCTGCGCGAGCGTATCGGAGAAGTCGCGGAACCCGCTGGACGAATAGCGGTAGCCGGCCAAGGTGAAAGTGGTATCGGTGGCCTGGAAGGTCTTGCTGTAGTTCAGTTCCAGTCGGTAACCGGTTTTGGTTCCTGCACCCTGCTCGTGCAGGCTCGAGAACACCGAGTTTCCGCCGAACGCGCCATAAGGCGTAGCAACAACACCACCAGTCAACACGCCGATGTAGTTCTCGGCAATTCGCGCGCCCGTGTTGATCGTCAGCCGATTGCTGAGCCCGCGCTGATAGGTGAACTCGGCGAAGCCCTGCTTTGACTGGCTGCTGGCTCCCGCCTCGCCAACCGTGGCGCTGTACTTCGAGTAGCCGGGGCGCACGGATTCGGGCACGGCGGAGAATGGCACGCTGAAGCGGCTGACACTGCCATCAGCACCGTGCACTTCCACATCCAGGTCACCGCCATAGGCAGCGCCACTGATGTCATCAATGACGAACGGACCCGGCGGCATCGTTTCCTCGCGCAACTTGCGGCCGTTCTGGCCGATGACCACACGCGACTTGCTGGTAGCGGTGCCACGAATCACCGGCGCATAGCGACGCTGCGAGTCTGGAATCATTCGCTCGTCGGATGCGATCTTGATCCCGCGATAGCTCAAGTTTCCGAATAGATTGCCCTCGGTGTAGCTGCTGCCGATGGCTATCTCACTGGATATCCCGGGCAGCGAGCGCTGCGCATAGGTGCGGATGCTGTTCCAGTCACTGTGTTGCTGACCCGCGCGGCTCGAATAAGTGAGGTTGGACTGGTGGCGAAGACGCCACATGCCGAGGTTCGCGCCGACATTCACCGCGGCCGAGGCGTAATGCGACTCCATGCCATGCGACGAAGAACGGCTTGCATTCAAATCGTAATTGGCGAATGCCATGGTTTTTCCGGCGTCCCATATGTCGCGGCTGACATGGTCACGCGGCTTGCTGACCAGCAAGGCCTGCGGTACGGAAAGGTCAAGACGCAGGCGAGCTACGTCCAAAGTGCTGCTTGCGCCGGGGAGACGGGTTTTCAGTTCCGAGCAGGCGGACTCTTTGCCTTCGGCCGGGCCGACTGCATTCAAGCGTGCGCCCAAGGTGTCCTGCAGAAAGGTCTCATCAAAGCAGGGTTGGATGCCGCCCCCCATTTCCTTGAACTCAAGCTCACGTCGATCGACATAGGTATCATTGAGATAGACATCGACCACATAGCGGCCGGCATCCACTTGGTCACCGCGATTGAATCGCTGCAGATTGCCGGTCGAGAGACTGGAGCCCATCAACAGACGATCGTCGAACTCGTACATGGCATCATTTGCGCGGGCCACATTGCCTTCGGCCAGAAGAGCGCCAGCGAGCGCGAGTGCGAGCGGAGAGATGCGCACGGTTTTAGCGAGACGCCGCTTGGCTGACCGCAATGCGGGCGCCATAGTCATTGATCAGATGTGCATTCACCACAGCCTCCCCTGCTGGCAGCTGGGTGGCTGCGATCGGCCACCATTGCGCGGTGCCCATCGGTGGGACCATCGCCGGAGAGAGCTTCCAGCTTGCGCTGGCCACGGTCAGCGTGGCACCGCCAAACGAGGCGTGATAGCCGGTCGGGTTCTCGACCTGCACGTGCCAGTTATTGCCAGACTGCTGGATGCGGAAGCGCAACCGCTCCGGAACCTGCGCAGGCGTACCGGCAATGCCAGACGGCCGATAGAACATCTTCAGACGATTGCGCATCAGCACCATCACCTTGTTCTGGTCGGCATGAGCGGTATTCATCGGCGGCACTTGCAGCACGTTCAAGTGAAACACCGATTCACGATCGGCCGGCATGTCCGCACCTGCAAACATCACGCGGATCCGTTGGCCAGCACCTGGCGCCATGCGTGAAATCGCGGGCGTCACCACGAAGGGGCCGTCGGCATCGGCCGGCATGGACTGCGGGTTATCGACGTCCACCCAGGCCTGCACGGCATTGGGGAACGCATCCTGATTGGTCAGCTGCACCGTGACCTGCTTTGCTTCGGCCGGATAAATGACGCGGGTTCCTGAAACAACAACACTTGCCTCAGCCACCCCTAGGTTGAACAACGCGAAGATGCCGGCGATTGCAGTGCAGGACATGTAGCGACGGGAATGGTTCTGGTGCATGTGCTTTCCTCAGGTGGAATTGCTGGCAATGCGTTGCCCGGGAAGGCGACCGTTGAGGTCGCCTTCCCAAGCCTGTTACTCGTAGCGAACGGTGTAGGTGACCGATCCCAGGACCGGGCCCGGGGTCACGGCGGTGTCTTCCGAGATATAGCGGACGCCGTAGTCGTGGGTGGCGGTGGTCTCACCGGCACCCAACAGGATCTCGCCAGCACGCACAGCTGCGCCACCAGCAAGGTTCACCGGAGTGCCACCTGGGGCATCAAGCAACTGCAATGCGACGCCCTCGGCGCCAGCGGCAGCGGTGTTGGTCAGGTTGCCGGTGGTGGTCGGATTGGTTGCCTGGAACAAGGTAGTGAAGGTTTCATCGGCGCCCGACGCGGCACAGCCGGTCAAGGTGATGGTGAACACGCCTTCGCCTGCGGACTTGCCCACGGCACCGTTGAGGTCGGAAACCGGAACGCTGTTGAGGATGATGGTCGGATCGGTACCGCCATTGATGACCGCAGAACAGGTTTGGTCGGTGACTTCACCATTGAAGGTGATGACATTGGAGGCGTTTGCCGATGCGCTTGCGGCCATGACAACGGCCAGCGAAATCAGAATGCTGCTTACCTGATGCTTCATTTCCTTTTACTCCTGGAACTCTGCTTGGGGAGGCGGCATTGTTGATTCCCGAGTCGGCCGGAGAAATAGGACAGGGCCTATAACGCAGGCATTTTCTGCAGCAACAACGGCTTGATTCCTGACTGCGCAAAAATATTTGATGTGGTACAGCTCGGACTGGAGCGAAGAAGGCAGCGCAGGCTGAAGCAACAGCTGAAGTCGCGTATTGCGACGGCCGCAGATCCGATGGCAGGACTGAACTCACGCAGTACACGTGACTGCGTTGAAATGCAGGAACGGCTTTTTCTCAGTAAGAATCGTCAGCCCGCCACAGTGGCTTTTGCACCGCAACTCCTGTTTCGCTGTGTGCTCGTTCGGACTCACCGGTATTGGCGGCGCCACGCATCACACGCCAGCGCATCTCCGGTCGTCATCACACAACAGTGCTGCATGGTCGGTATTGGTTGCTCACCAACCTGTGCTGCGAAGTGATCCGGGATGAGATCAGCACCATTCCTGGTTGGCGCGTTACCGGGCCTGCGAGCGCCCTGCCCCGCCCTGTTCTGGCCGAATCCGAGCGATCCGCAACGGGAACCGCCAATTTTAGTGACGAGTCACTTTACTTAAGCCGGATGCTGATCGAGGACTATCGCGAAGGCTGCCGTCACCAACGCAGACACTCGATATGTCGCTCCATCGCCTCGTTTACGAAGCTGCCCCGTCACCTTTGTGAAATATTGCTATTGCGACGCATTCGCAATAACATCACTGCCGTGCTACTGCTGGCAGGCCGCCGTCGCCCTGCTCCTTATGTGCGTCTCCTGCCAAGGCCATCTCCTTGTTGCCTCGTCTTCCGCGCGTGCGTTTGCCGCGTCATTCCGTTCCGTACGTCCACCTCACCGCCGTCTGTCTCACCGCTGCCTGCCTGAACGCGCAGGCGCAAACGGCAGAGCCCGTCCCCGCCGCCCAAGCTGCCAAGGAGGCAACCGAGCTCGACACCGTTAGGGTCAAGGGCGAGCGCCTGGGCTTGAACCTCAATCTGGACGCCAGTGCCGGCGCGCTGGGCACCAAGCGGCTACTGGACACCCCTTTTTCAGTAACCGTGGTGGAGCAGGAAGATATTGAAAAGCGCGGCGCCACCACGCTGGGCGATGTCTTCATCAATGACCCGTCGGTGTACGCGGCCGAGCCTTCGGCTACCACCGCCTGGTGGGGCACGCAGATCCGTGGCATAGGCGTCAGCAGCCACTATGTGGATGGCGTCCCGATGCTGATGAAATGGGGCGGCGAGTATCCGCTCGAAGCCGTCGAATCAGTGCAGGCATTGAAGGGACTCGGCGGCTTCATGTACGGTTTTGGCTCGCCCGGCGGCATCATCAGCTATCGGACCAAGCGGCCTACCAATGCTCCGATGCTTTCAACCACGGTTGGCTGGCGCAACGACAGCGCCTGGTCCGCTCGCGTGGACGCCAGCACCCGTTTGAACGGGCCAGATTCATTCGGCGTCCGCGTCAATCTGGCCAAGAACGGTGGCGATGCCTACAACGGCGCAGGACTGGATCGCGAGGTCATTGCGATTGCGCTGGAACAACCGATCGGCGAATCGCTGGTATGGCATGCCGAACTGCTGCGTGAGGACAACAAGCTCAAGCATGAGCCGATGTACTTCTACTGGGACAGCTACCAAGGTGATCGCCTGCCCCGCCCCAGCTACGACTACGAGAACGCTCGCGTACGTAATTCCTACTACCGCGCGAAAACCTCCAATGCCACCACTGGCCTGCAATGGCGTGTGAGCGAGGATTGGAACGTGGACTTCACCGTGGGCGGCAGCCGGCGCGAACACTACTCCAACAAGATGTTCGGTACCCTGCTCAATGAGGCCGGTGATTACGAGGGTAGTGTCTACAACTTTGCCGCTGATCTGCGTAGCAGCGTTGCCCAGGTGCTGGTCACCGGCAGCGTCGAAACCGGTGCGATCCAGCATGAGCTGGTGCTTGGCGGGGCGGTGCAGCGCAGTTGGGACCGTTGGAGCAATGATTTTTACTGGAGCAATGACTTCTCGGGCAATCTTTACCAGCGGCAGGATTTCATTTCCCATCACGTTCCGGATTTCAGTTTTGCGGCGGTGAGCTCGGATGAGCGGCAGAAGTCGGTGTTCGCCAGCGATACCCTGCACTTCGGCGAAAAATGGCGGGCGATACTCGGCGCACGCTATGTCAATTACGAACAGCGCGACAAAGATGGCGACCCGAACGTGGATTCGCGCTATGCCACCTCGGCACTGACGCCTACACTTGCCTTGATCTACAAGCCGGTGGACGCGGTGTCGATCTACGGCAGCTACGTGGAGTCGCTGGAACCGGCGGGCCGGGTTGGCTTTGACAGCGAGCCGCCATACGCCAATGCCGGCCAGGTATTGGACGCCACCATCAGCAAACAGTACGAGATCGGCGCCAAATACCAGAGCGGCAGGTTGGGCTTCACCACCGCCGTTTTCCGGGTAGAACGCAGCGCGCAAATCGACCAATGGCGTGATGGCCAGCGCTACCTGGTGCAGGACGGTCTCACCCTGTACCGTGGCTTTGAAGCAACCGCCAGCTACGGTGTAACCGACAGCCTGGATATCGGCCTGGGCGCTTTGTGGTTGGACGCCAGCCTGGAAGATCTCTCGCCGGAGAATGTCGCGTTGCGCGGCAATCGCCCAGCAGGCTCGTCGCCGCGGAGTTACGTTGGCAATTTCGAGTACCGCCCTGCCCTGCTGAGCGGCTTCAGCCTGCACGGGACGGTCCGCTATTCCGGCGAACAGTATTACGAAGATGCCAACCGGATCCTCATTCCCGGGCGCACGATCACGGACCTCGGCTTCCAGTACCGCACCTCCCTTGCAGGTCGCGACGCGACGCTGACCGGCAACCTCAACAATGTGTTCAATCGCAAATACTGGAACCTGGACATGCTTGGCGAGGCTCGCAACGCATCCTTGGATCTGCGCATCGATTGGTAAGCAAAGACGGCGATGCCCACGTTTCCCTGGGCATCGCGCTCCGCCGGAACTCATATGAAGTGCCGGCCACAAAGGTTCTATAGGCGGTTACTCGTTGATTAAAGTGATTCGACACTTTAATCCATGAGCATCAAAGAGCGCTGCGTCAGCCCAGCTGATCCAGGGCCTCGCGCAAAGCGCTGACTGCGCTGCTTTCAGTTTGAATCCAATCGTTGTCCAAGCCCTTCAATGCGGGGTTCTGATAACGCATGGCGGACCGCTGCCATCCCTTGGCCGAAGCATGCAGTTGCAGGCAACCCGTCTTCAAGGCGACGTCGGCGATGTTCTGGACATTGAGTCCAGCGCCTGCCATCAAGGCCAGGCGCGCATCTGCTTGTTTCGCCAGGTTGGCCAGCATTGCGCTGCCTTCGGCGGCACTGGCTTGGCCGCCGGAGCTGAGGATCCGTTTGATACCGAGATCTGCAATCTGCTCCAGCGCCGTTGGCAAGTCGTGGGCGGCATCAAAAGCGCGATGAAACGTGATGTCCATTGGTCCGGCCGCGCTGATCAGCTCACGGCATAGCGGCGTGTCGATCTCAGCACCCGCGGTCAGCGCACCAATCACCACGCCATCGCAGCCCAGCTGCCGGCAATGCGCGATATCGCGCAGCATAAGTTCCGTTTCCAAAGCGCCGTAATGGAAATCACCAGGACGCGGCCGTATCAATACGAACAACGGAATTTGCAGGTAGTCCCGCGCCACCGCAATACTGCCCGAGGAAGGCGTGGTGCCGCCTTGCTCCAGATTCTCGAACAGTTCGACGCGATTCGCCCCACCCTGTTGCGCGGCCACGGCCGACATCGCCGAATTGCAGGCAATCTCCAGCAGGTAGCGCGAGCTCATGCCTGCGTGCTCGTGTACACCGAAGCGGAATCAAGCAGCGCATCCTGCTTGCTGCTGTCGCACACCGCGTAGACGAAGCCTTTATGCAGCGCATACGCGCCCACTTCGCCACGGCGGTTCATCGCCAGGAAGCAGACCTGCAAGGTTCGACTGGCTTCGGGGCGTTTACGGACCACGCGCTGGATGGCTTCGCGGCAGGCTTCGGCCGGAGAACGCCCTTGCCGCATCAGTTCAACCACCAGAAACGAGGCTGCATTGCGCATCATTTCTTCGCCCATACCGGATGCGGTAGCGGCCCCGACTTCATTGTCCACGTACAGACCAGCGCCAATGATCGGGCTGTCGCCAACACGCCCATGCATCTTGAACGCCATGCCGCTGGTGGTGCAGGCACCGGCCATCTGCCCGCTGGCGTCGATGGCGATCATGCCGAGTGTGTCGTGGTTGTCCTTGTCGCCAGGAATGCCACGGCGCTCAGCGTTGATCTGCGGCGCGTAGTGCTCGGTTTTCAGCCATTCGCGCCAGGCTTTTTCTGCTTCCGGAGTGAGCAGATTCTGACGTTCGAAGCCCTGTTGCACAGCGAACTGTTGCGCGCCCTCGCCCACCAGCATGACGTGCGGGGTCTTTTCCATTACCGCGCGGGCGACGGAGATCGGATGCAGGATATCGACCAACGCCGCCACCGATCCGCAACGGCCATCGCCGGCCATGATGCTGGCATCCAGGCTGAGCACGCCATCACGATCAGGGTTGCCGCAGCGGCCGACGGTGGGATTGCAGAGCTCGCTTTCCGCCCAGCGGGCGCCGGCTTCCACCGCATCCAAAGCACTGCCGCCAGCGGCCAGCACCTTCCACGCCGCCTGGTTTGCGCCGACGCCAAAGTCCCAGGTTGAAACCACGCGCGCACCGCTGGCAGCTAGCGGCGATGCCAGCAGGCCTGGCGCCGCGCTGCCAAATGCGCCAATCAAGCCGGACGACTGCAGGAACTGTCTGCGGGTACTCATGACTGGCTTCTCCTGGGCTGTGCTTAGCGTGCGGTGAGTTTGTCGACGTGCCAGGCCAAGGCACCCAGCACGCCAAGTTCGCCGTGTTCAACGCGCCAGACCGGCACGTGCCGCAGCGCTTGCGATAGCCGGTCCTTGGCAAGGAAACGTTGCTGGAAGCCGCCCGCGTGCAAAAACCCACTTATATGGCCGGTGATGCCACCGGTCAGATAGATCGCGCGTGCACCAAAGGTCAGTGCCAGGTCGCCGGCCAGGCTGCCCAGCCACGCGCAGAATACGTCCACGCTTTCTGTCGCCAATGCATCGTTGCCGGTGCGTGCGGCAGCAACCAGTTCGGCTGGCGATTGCCATTGCGGGACGCTGCCGCGCAACTCGCATAAACAGGTGTAGAGCGTGATCAAGCCCGGACCAGACAGGATCCGTTCGTTGTCGATATGCGTGTATCGCTGCGACAGCAGGCGCAATACATCCTGCTCCAGTGCGTTGGAGCCAGCCAAGGCCGCGTGCCCTGCTTCGCTGGGCAGCACCGAAGGGTTTCCACCCGGCAGGTATACCGCCACGCCCAAACCGGTTCCTGGGCCAAGCACCACGGCCGGGCCAGGCGCTACCTGCTCGGGGTCACCGCAGATCAGGTGCAGCGAATCGGCCTCGGCATGTGCCATCGCCTGGGCGACGGCGACGAAGTCGTTGATCAGCTCCAGCGTTTGCATGCCCGACTCATGGCGGGTCGCCGCCAGCGATACCGGCCAGGCCAGATTGGTATTGAGCAGCGTGTCGCCGTCACCATCAAGGACGCCGGCGATGGCAACAACAGCGTGCGCGATCGGCGGTGCATCGGTTTCGCGGCCCAGCCAGTCGGCATAGTCACGCAGGATCGCTGCGAGACTGGGGTGCTCGGCGCAGGTGTATTTGCGGAAACCGTGGACGCTCAGCGCGCCGCTGGCCTGCAGCCGGGTCCAGCCCAGGCGCGCATAGGTGCCCCCCACATCCGCGCCGATGATGGCGCTCCCCGATTCAGAATCATGGATTGCATCGCTGCGGGCCGCGTCATCCGACGCTGGTCTGCTCATTCGTGTGCCCGCTTTTGCTGCATATCCAGAAAACGCTCAATTTGTGGTGGGCGCATGATGCGGTATCGACTGCAGCATTGAAAGCGGACTCAAGTCAGGTGCCGCAACGCACGCCAGGTCCACCAACCCAGGGCGGTCATCGACAGTGAGCCGCCCAGATGCAGGCCAATGGTGACCAGTCCCCAGCCCAGCTGTTGGCGCTGCAGCAGGTAGACAACTTCGGCGGAGAAGGTGGAAAACGTGGTCAAACCGCCCAGCAGCCCGGTCACCACGAACAGTCGCCATTGCGGTGACAGCTCGGGCCGGGTGGCGAAGAAAGCCAGGGCAACGCCGATAACGTAGCCACCGAGCAGATTGGCGGTCAGCGTCCCCAGCGGCACCGTGTTGTGCAGCGGGTTCAGCCACAGGCTCAGCCCGTAGCGCAGCCAGGCACCGAGTGCCGCGCCAACGCCGATGGCCAGGAAGGAAAGCCACATGGGTTCAAGCTCCGGGCACGGGTTGGCGGATGGCAGTCATTTGCGTTGCGCGCGGGCCTGTTCACGGGCGGTGCGCAGGCGATCAAGCTTGTCTTTCAACTTGATCTCCAGGCCCCGTTCCACCGGCTTGTAATAGACCTGCTCACCCATCTCATCCGGGAACGCGGTCTGGTCCAGTGCGATGCCGCCTTCAACGTCATGGTCGTATTGATAGCCCTGCCCGTAACCCAGCGTCTTCATCAAACGGGTGGGTGCGTTGCGCAGGTGCATCGGCACCGGCTGTGTGCCGTACTTGGCGATATCGGCACGAGCCGCATGCAAGGACATGTAGGCGGCGTTGGATTTGGCGGTACTGGCCAGATACACCACCAGATTGGACAGGGCGATATCACCTTCTGGCGCGCCGATGCGGTCGTAGGCGTTCCAGACATTGATCGCCATTTCCAGCGCACGCGGATCAGCAAGACCCACGTCTTCCACCGCCATGATGGTCAGTCGGCGCAGCAGATAGGACGGATCGCAGCCACCATCGAGCATGCGCGCCAGCCAGTAGATGGCGCCGTCCGGGTTGGAGCTGCGTACCGACTTGTGCAGCGCCGAGATCTGGTCGTAGAACTGCTCGCCATTCTTGTCGAAGCGGCGGGTGCGGTCGGCCAGCACCTGCAGCAGGGTTTCCGGGGTGATTTCACCGCCCTCGCCCGCTGCCAGCTCGGCGGCGATTTCCAGCAACGTCAGGGCACGGCGCACGTCGCCATCAGCGGCACGAGCGATTTCCAGCAGTGACTCGGCCGAGACCGTGATGTCCTGCTCGCCCAGCCCGCGCTCTTTGTCGTTGAGTGCGCGCTGCAGCGCTTCCACCACGTCTTCGGGCGACACCGATTCCAGCACGTGCACGCGGCAGCGCGACAGCAGTGCCGAGTTCAGTTCGAACGAGGGATTTTCGGTGGTGGCGCCGACAAAAATAATCGTGCCGCGCTCGATATGTGGCAGGAACGCATCCTGCTGTGCCTTGTTGAACCGGTGCACTTCGTCGACGAACAACACGGTGCGACGGCCGTCGGCGAAGCGATGCGCGGCTTCGGCCAGCACCTGGCGTACATCCGGCAGACCGGACAGCACCGCCGAAATCGCCTTGAACTCGGCATCGGCGTATTGCGCCAGCAACAAGGCCAAGGTGGTCTTGCCGCAGCCCGGCGGGCCCCACAGGATCATCGAGTGCACGCGCCCGGATTCAACCGCGCGGCGCAGCGCTGTGTTGGGCGCCAGCAAGCGCTTCTGCCCGACCATCTCGTCCAACGCTTGCGGGCGCATGCGCTCGGCGAGCGGACGCATATTGTCCCGGTCCGCTGTCAGCAGGTCGGCGGGAGCTTCATCAAGAAAGATATTTCGGGATCTGGCCACGCCTGCATTCTAGCAGCGTGGCCGCCCTGCCCTGGTCTCAAAAACCGGGTCTGGGTTCAGCGTTCGCCGACCACGTCGACGTCCTTGCCCGGTACGAAACGGAAGGTGCCAGCAGCAAAACTCGGGTTCTTCTTCCAGCCGGTGAAGGTGATGATGGTGCGCTGGCCTACCGCGTCCGTCAGTTCCATCCGCGACAGAGCACCGCCGGAGAAGCCCAGCGCGGCAACATCAAAGCTGGCCTGGGTATCGCGCTTTGGGGTGAGCGAGAGCCACTGCATGCCGTCGCGCGGCGCGGCTTCTTCACTGATGTCGTACTGTTGCTCCAGCAGCGCCGGGTTGATCAGCGCGGTGAGCGGATTGTTCTGCTCCTCGGTGCCCTGCGGGCTGACGCGGGCCTGTTCCAGGTCCGGCTCGTAGACCCACAGCTTGCTACCGTCAGCGATGATCAGCTGCGGATGCGGACGGGTGTATTCCCAGCGGAACTGACGCGGTGCCGACAGCGCCACGCGGCCGCTGGACGATTCCTTGACCCGGCCGCGCTGATCCACCACCTGCTGCGCGAACTGGCCATCAAGGCCGCGCAGCCCGCTGGTGAAGGACTTCAGATCGTCGCGGGCGCCGGCATGCGCATCCGCGGCAAGGCCGGCACAAGCCAAGGCAACAGCAAAAACGGAGTGGCGCAGAAATGCAGTCATGGTGGCTTGAGGTAGTGGTATCGGTGGTGAGGCAGAGTCTGCCTCTTTCAAACTGAATGGGCGGCAATCAATCACTGAATGCCGCCTTTCCGTTCAGTGCTTGGGCGGTGGTGGAGCCAGCACGGTGCGGTCGCCGTTGTGTTCCGGCGAGCTCACCACGCCGGCGGCTTCCATCGCCTCGATCAGCCGTGCGGCGCGGTTGTAGCCAATCTTCAAACGGCGCTGCACGCCGGAGATGGACGCGCGGCGGGTTTCAGTGACGATGCGCAGCGCTTCGTCGTACAGCGGGTCGGATTCATCGCCACCGCCGCCGCTGCTTTCCGGCAGGCCATTGGCACCAACCACGATGCCATCGCCCATGGTCTGCACTTCGTCCAGCACGCCTGAGATGTAGTCAGTGGGGCCGCTGGCCTTAAGGTGCTCAACCACGCGGTGCACTTCTTCATCCGAGACGAAGGCGCCGTGTACGCGGTCCGGCATGGCCGTGCCCGGCGGCAGGTACAGCATGTCGCCGTTACCCAGCAGCGCCTCAGCGCCGGACTGGTCAAGGATGGTGCGCGAATCGATCTTGGAGCTCACCTGGAAGGCGATGCGGGTGGGGATATTGGCCTTGATCAGACCGGTGATCACGTCCACCGACGGGCGCTGGGTGGCCAGGATCAAATGGATACCGGCAGCACGTGCCTTCTGTGCCAGACGTGCGATCAGCTCTTCGACCTTCTTACCGACGATCATCATCATGTCGGCGAATTCGTCGATGAAGATGACGATGAACGGCAGCGGTTCCAGCGGACGTGGCGCCTCACCCATTTCGGGGTTGGGCTTGAACAGCGGATCCATCAGCGGCTGGCCGGCGTCGATGGCGTCCTTCACCTTCTTGTTGAAGCCGGCCAGGTTGCGCACGCCGACCGCGCTCATCAGCTTGTAGCGGCGCTCCATTTCAGCCACGCACCAACGCAGGCCGTTGCCGGCCTCCTTCATGTCGGTGACCACCGGTGCCAGCAGATGCGGGATGCCCTGGTAGACGCTGAGCTCCAGCATCTTCGGGTCGATCATCAGCATGCGCAGGTCTTTCGGGCTGGCCTTGTACAGCAGGCTCAGCACCATCGCGTTGACCGCAACGGACTTACCCGAACCGGTGGTACCGGCCACCAGCAAATGCGGCATGCGCGCCAGATCGGCCACGGTCGGGCGGCCAGCGATGTCCTTGCCCAGGGCAAGCGTCAGCGGACTGGTCGACTTGTCGTACTCCTTGGAGCGCAGCAGCTCGGACAGGAAGATCATCTCGCGGGTGACGTTGGGGATTTCCAGGCCGATCACCGACTTGCCCGGAATCACGTCGACCACACGCACCGACTTGACCGACAGGCCGCGCGCGATGTCCTTGTCCAGCGAACTGATCTGGCTGACCTTGATGCCCGGTGCCGGCTCGATTTCGAAACGGGTGATCACCGGGCCCGGATAGGCGCCGACGACCTGTGCATCGATGCGGAAATCCTTGAGCTTGAATTCGATCTGCCGCGACAGGGTTTCCAGGGTCTGCTCGTCGTAGCCCTTGGCCTGCGGTTTCGGGTCATCCAGCAGGGCCAGCGGCGGGATGTCCGAGCCATCGCCATTGACGCCCTGGAACATCGGAATCTGCGTCTCGCGCTTGGCGCGGTCGCTCTTCTCGATCACCGGTGCCGGGCGCGGCTCGATCTTCACCGGCTCGCGCTTGGCGCGCACCTCGGCGTCGACCTTGCGCACTTCCTCGCGCTCTTCGCGCAGCACGCGGGTCTGCTGCCACTCGTTGGCCTGTTCTTTCTTCTTGTTGAGCAACGGGCCCAAGGCCAGCACCCACTTGCCGATCTTCTCCATCACCGCGAACCACGACAGGCCGGTGGCCAGGGTGATCGAGGTCAGCAACAGCACCAGCAGGAACAGATTGCTGCCGACCGGCCCAAAACCGGTCTGCAACGACTTGCCGACCAGCACGCCGAGGCCGCCACCGGCTCGGGCTACGTCGCCTGGCGGCAGACGCAGGTACAGGAAACCGGTAGCACCAATCAGGAAGCCGACAATGCCGACCAGACGCAGGGCCGGGCCCAGGTCATCCTGGCCGCGCTCATCGGTCTTGTTCAGGCCGAACATGGCGATCCATGCGACCGCAGCCAGCATCACCGGGATCAGATAGGCCACGTAGCCGAATAGCTGGCGCAGCACATCGGCAATCCACGCGCCGACCCTGCCGCCCATGTTGTGCACGGGCGCAACCACCGAGCCCGACTGCGACCAGCCCGGATCGGTAGGCGAATACGTGAACAGACTGGCCAGCAGGTACAGCAGCGCCGGCGCGATCGCGATCAACGCCAGATCACGCCACAGCTTTTGACGACGCGGATTGTCTGCTGCAGCCGCCGACTTGCGCGCATCAGCGGCAGCCTTGGGGCTCTTGTCGCGTTCCGGGACCTGTTTCGCCACCTTTGACCAGACCTTAAAAATGCACGGTTAGTGATTGATATTAAACGACAGATCGTCGGGTTTCACCCAATTACAGCGCAGTGCGGTACGGCTGACAGACAGAAAACGTCAAAAAGCCGCCAGACAGCGGCGGCGGCAATGCGGGAAACAGCAGAGTTGTATGCAACGGGCCGCGCAGTTCCATTCACGTGCCTTGATTCACCGAGGTCGGACCGCCACTCTATTGGCTTGCCCGGACAGTTGCGGAATGCCGCGTTCGGGCCACCAATCCTGACTTTCGCGAGTATACATGAGCACTTCCAGCCTCCCGACCAAGCACTCCCGCCTGTTGATCCTCGGCTCTGGCCCCGCCGGCTGGACCTCTGCCGTCTATGGCGCGCGCGCAAACCTGAAGCCGCTGGTCGTCACCGGCCTGCAGCAGGGCGGCCAGCTGATGACCACCACCGAGGTCGACAACTGGCCGGGCGATGCCCACGGCTTGATGGGCCCGGACCTGATGGCGCGCATGCAGGCGCATGCCGAGCGCTTCGAAACCGAAGTGGTGTTTGACCACATCCATACCGCCGACCTGTCCAAGCGCCCGTTCACCCTGACCGGTGACAGCGCCCAGTACACCGCCGATGCGCTGATCATCGCCACCGGCGCCACCGCCAAGTACCTGGGCATTCCATCCGAGGAAGCCTTCAAGGGCCGCGGCGTGTCCGCCTGCGCCACCTGTGATGGGTTCTTCTACCGCGACCAGGACGTGGTCGTGGTCGGCGGCGGCAACACCGCTGTCGAAGAAGCGCTGTACCTGTCCAACATCGCTCGCAAGGTCTACCTGGTCCACCGCCGCGACACGCTGAAGGCGGAAAAGATCATGCAGGACAAGCTGTTCGCCAAGGTCGCCGCCGGCAAGATCGAGACCGTGTGGCACCATCAGGTCGACGAAGTGCTGGGCAATGACGCCGGCGTCACCGGCGTGCGCGTCAAGTCCACCCTGGACGGCAGCACACGCGATATCGAAGCCCACGGCTTCTTCGTCGCCATCGGCCACCAGCCCAATACCGAACTGTTCACCGGCCAGCTGGCGATGAACAACGGCTACCTGGAAATCCGCTCCGGCCTGGGCGGCAACGCCACCATGACCTCGGTCGAAGGCGTGTTCGCCGCTGGTGACGTCGCCGACCAGCACTACCGTCAGGCCATCACCTCGGCCGGCTTCGGTTGCATGGCGGCGCTGGACGCCGAGCGCTTCCTGGACGAAAAGGGCGCCTGAGCGCCCCACCCCACCAGCCTGCCATGGACAAGCTGATGCTCAAGCAGCTGCTGTTCCATGGCAGCTGGCTGGTGTTCCCCGTCATCGCCTGGCTGCTGTGGCGCTGGCGCAAACAGCAGCACCGCGCAGTAATCGTGGTGCTGTTGCTCGGCTGTGGCGTGTTCATCTGGGCACGCTTCATCGAGCCGCAGATGATCGTGATCAGGCACACCACGCTGGAAGGCACTGGCACCGCTTCCCGTATCGCCCTGGTCAGTGACATCCACCTGGGTGTCTACAAGGATCGGCGCTTCCTTGAGCGACTGGTCGAACGCATCAACGATCAGGATGTCCATGCGGTGGCGATCGCCGGCGATCTGACCTACGAGCCGCAAGGTCTTTCGCTGCAGGAGCTGTTCGCGCCGCTGGCAGACCTGCGTGCGCCTGCGTTTGTGGTGCTCGGCAACCACGACCAGCAACAGCCCGGCCCAGACATCGACAAACCCTTGCGCGCTGCACTCGCCGCGCACGGTGTGCATGTCATCGAAGGGCGTTTGCTCAGGGACGCCTATGGCGTGGATTGGGCCGGCCTCGGAGATCGCTGGGCAGGCCGGGATGACGCGCGCTTCCTGCTAGGGGGCGAGACACTGCGCGGCCCCACCATCATTCTCGCCCATAACCCCGACAGTGCCATGCAGGTATGCGCTGGCAATGTGGCCGTTGTGCTCGCCGGGCATACGCATGGCGGACAGATCCGCATCCCCTGGCTGTATCGCAAGGTCATCCCGAGCGCTTATGGCTTCGATCGCGGCGAGCAGGTGATGCAGGGCGCTTGCGGTCCGATACGTGTTTTCACCACGAGTGGTGTTGGAGAGATCGGGCTGCCATTGCGACTGTTCAACCCACCCGTCATCGACGTATTGACGTTGGAACCATGAACTTGCCTTTGCAACTGCGCGTCCTGCACGGTCTTGCAGCGCTGCCCGCCGCGCAGTGGGATGGCCTGCACGACGGCAGCAATCCCTTCATCAGTCACACCTTCCTCAGCGGACTGGAGCAGCATGGCTGCCTGCGCCCGGAATGGGGCTGGCAGGCCCAACATCTGACATTGTGGTGCGACGACGAGCTTGTCGCTGCCGCCCCCGGCTATCTGAAGCAGAACTCACACGGCGAGTTCGTGTTCGATCATGCCTGGGCGAATGCTTATGCCCGCCACGGCCTGGAGTACTTTCCAAAGTGGCTGTGCGGCGTGCCCTATTCGCCGGTCACCGGGCCACGTCTGCTGGCTCGCAACGAAGCGGATCGTCGTGCGCTGATTGAGGCCATCGTCAGCCATGTGCAGGACAACGACTTGTCTTCGGCGCATATCAATTTTCACCTGACCGATGAGAATCCGCTGTTCGGCGCACAGTGGCTGCAACGCGATGATGTGCAGTTTCAATGGCAGCGCCAGCCGGACTGGAAGAGCTTCGATGACTTCCTCGGCGCGATGGACCACAAGCGCCGCAAGAACATCCGCCAGGAGCGCGCCAAGGTTGCGCGTGCAGGTATCGGTTTCGTCGTGCGCCATGGCGATGAAGCCAGCGCGGACGAGCTGCGCGCCATGCACGGTTTCTATCTGCAGACCTTTGCCGAATACGGCAACGCACCGGCGCTGACCCTGGCCTTTCTGCGCCACATGGCCGAACAGATGCCGCGCCAACTGGTGCTGTTCATGGCACTGCAGGATGACGAACCGATTGCAGGCGCCCTGTGCCTGCGTGGTGCCGATACGCTGTACGGGCGCTACTGGGGCGGCGCCACCCTGCCCGGCCTGCACTTCGAAACCTGCTATTACCAAGGCATCGAGTACTGCCTGCGCGAAGGCCTGCAACGCTTCGAGCCTGGCGCGCAGGGTGAGCACAAACTGGCGCGCGGCTTCCTTCCAACCCAGGTCCGCAGCCATCATTGGCTTGCACACCCGCAGTTCCGCAAGGCCGTGCGCGATTGGTGCGGCAAAGAGCGCGAGGATGTCGCGACTTACTCGGCTGACCTGTTGCGCCATTCGCCCTTCAAGCAGGAAGATCCATCGCAATGAGCAACAAAGGCCCGTTTCTGCTGGATAGCGCCAGCGATGCGCCGTTCCCGCCTGCCGAGTTGGCCTTGCTGGAGCCTGATGGCCTGCTGGCAATTGGTGGCGACCTGAGCCCGGTGCGCCTGCTCAATGCCTATGCCGGAGGCATCTTCCCGTGGTTTTCCGAAGGCCAGCCGCTGCTGTGGTGGTCGCCGGACCCGCGCATGGTGTTCCGCACCGATCAGGTCCACCTGTCCTCGCGCTTCCGCCGCGGCTTGCGCAGCAACACCTGGACGGTACGTGCCGACACCGCGTTTTCCGAGGTCATGCAGGCTTGCGCCTTGGCCCCGCGTCCCGGCCAGGATGGCACCTGGATTACCGCCGACATGCACCAGGCCTATGTCGCCCTGCACCAGCTCGGCTACGCGCATTCGGTGGAAGTGATGGACGGCGAAGAGCTTGTTGGCGGCATCTACGGCGTCGCCATCGGCCGGATGTTCTTTGGCGAGAGCATGTTCAGTAGCCGCAGCGGCGGCTCGAAGGTGGCGCTCGCAGCCTTGGCCGGCACCCTGGCCGAGTGGGGTTGGCCCTTGATGGATGCACAGGTGGAGAACCCGCACCTGCTGCGGATGGGCGCCGAGCACCTGCCCCGCACAGTGTTTCTGGAAAGCGTGCGCCAACTGGTCCAGCAACCCAGCGACGCTGGCAGTTGGACGCGCAGATTTGGCGAACTGGCGGCCTCGGCATTGGCCTGAATGCAGGTGCTTAACGCAAACTTTGCATCCTTGCTCGCGACAGCGTAAAATTCCCGCCCTTAGGCCCAAGGGCCGTCCGCAGAACCGCACAGGACTACATGTCGAAAGACGACTCCATCGAGTTCGAAGGCACCGTCAGCGAGACGTTGCCGAACACCACGTTCCGCGTTCGCTTGGAAAATGGGCATGAAATCATTGCTCATATTTCCGGTCGCATGCGCAAGAACTACATCCGCATCTTGACTGGCGATCGCGTCAAGGTTGAGATGACGCCGTACGACCTGACCAAGGGCCGTATTACCTACCGCATGAAGTAATGCGGTAAGTCGAGCGTTAGCAGAAAGCCAGCCTTTGCGCTGGCTTTTTCGCGTGGCCGCAGATTTCCATGTAGTGCCGAGCCATGCTCGGCAGGAGCGTTCCCGGCAATGCCCCTGTAGTGCCGAGCCATGCTCGGCAGAGGCCTTACCGGCAATGCCCCTGTAGTGGGGGGGGGGGGGGGGGGGGGGGGGGGGGGGGGGGGGGGGGGGGGGGGGGGGGGGGGGGGGGCGGGGGCGGGGGGGGGGGGGGGGGGCGGCCCGCCCCGCCCCAGCGCCCGCGCGGGG
>NZ_JBRREK010000024.1:0-78479 GCF_056760235.1 Stenotrophomonas sp. STEN018 | reverse complement strand
CCCCACCCCCCCCCCCCACCCCCCCGCCCCGCCCCGCCGCTCGCGCCAGCCCCCCGCCCCCGCCTCCCCCCCCGCCCCCCCCCCCCCCCCCCCCCCCCCCCCCCCCCCCCCCCCCCCCCCCACTACAGTAATCCGCTCGCTTTCAGCGCTTTTCACGGTCCAACCAGCAGGCCAGCCCCTGTGCATTGAGCTCGATATCCATCGCCAGCACACGCAGCACTTCAGACGCATCCAGCGGACTACCCTGCAATCTCAACCGCGCCACATACAACGCGCCCAGCGCATCCACCAGCAGACGATGCCGCTGCGGCTCGCCATTGCAGCGTTGTGCGATCGCCACCATCGCGTCGATCTGCTCGTGCAGTTCCTTGGCCAAGCGCACCGTGCCTTCAACGCGGCCGTAATGGGTCAGGTACATGCCTTCAGGTGATTCAAGCATCAATCGCTTGATCGAGGCGTGCATCGCCTCCGGCTCAAACTGCACCGGCGACGAGGTGGGAATGATGAAAGCACCACCAGCATGATCCAGCTCGCGATACGACAGGCCGAAGGTGTCGCCGGTAAACCAGCTGCGGCTGGCCGCGTCCCACACGCAGAAGTGATGCCGTGCATGCCCCGGTGTATCCACGCAGACCAGCTCGCGGCCCGCCAATGAAACCCGGTGTCCATCTTCCGCCACCACCACACGCTCGGCCGGAATCGGCACGATCTGGCCGTAGCTGCGCGCAATCTCGGCCTCGCCATACACCGCCGTTGCACCAGCAATCAGCCGGGCGGGATCGATCATGTGCTGGGCACCGCGCGGGTGCACCACCAGTTTGGCGTTGGGCAGCTGCTGCATCAGCGCACCGGCACCGCCGGCGTGGTCCAGATGCACGTGGGTCACGATCAGCCAGTCGATATCCGCAGGCTGCAAACCAGCCTGGGCAATACAGGCCAGCAGATTCGGCAGCGAATGCGTGGTGCCGCAGTCAACGAACGCGCCGCGTCCGCCCTGCACGATCAGATAGGCTGCATCGAAGTGATCGCGCTGGAACGCGGTATCGATGGTGTGGATGCCATGGGCGACGGACATGCGGGGACTCCGGCAGAAACTGGCTTCGATCCTGCCAGTCGCCCCGCCGCCACTCAACCCGGACTTTTGTCGCAGCCGCGTAAGTTCAGTGATGCAGTACGCGTGGGCGCAGCAGCAGGGCAAGCACCATCACTGCCAGGAAGCCGCCGTAGGCGTACAGCACGGCCAGGATCTGCTTCCACAGGCCTTCAGGAACCTCGGTGGCACCCACGTGGTAACCCCACAACATGAAGCCGATGCTGGCCACCAGGGCCAGCACCAGCATCGATGCATCAAACGCGGTGCGCCTGCGATTGCGCGGCTGGCGTGGAAACCACCAGTACAACGCCCCCATCACGCCGAACGAAGGGAGAAACAACAACAACGACAACCAGGCCATCGACGTGCTCCTCCACAGGGGTTTATTCCTTTGCCGCAGCCTCGCGCAGTTCGCGCAATGCAGCCAGCACCGGCTCCACTTCCACTTCGACCTTGAACAGCTCGCTCTGCAGTGCATCGCCCTGCTCGGCCTGCTTGAGCACGGCGATCAGCTGACCGGCATCGCGCGGTGAATCGAAGCCTTCGCTCTGGATCAGCAGTGCACCTTCGCCATCGAGCAACTTGAAGTAGAAACGGCCGTCCTTCTCGCGGTATTGCTTGAACAGCGGCAGCGCGGCCTTGGCAGCGACCGCAGCCTTGGGCTTGTCACCGGCAGCAGACAGATCACGCAGGCCGACGGCGTGGCGCAGTTCCTTCAGCAGCGGGATGGCGAACTGCTCGCGCAGCTGCTGGCCACGCTTACGCAGGATCGCTTCGATCTTCTCGGGCTCTGCCATCAGTGCGTTGTAGCGCTCACGCAGCGGCGACAGTTCGGCGTCGATGCGCTCGAACAACTGCTGCTTGGCATCGCCCCAGCTGATGCCCTCGGCAAACGCCTTGGCGAATGCTGCGGTCTGCTCCTGGCTGGCGAAGGCCTGGTACATCTGGAACAGCGCCGAGCCTTCGGTGTCCTTGGGCTCGCCGGGCATGCGCGAGTCGGTGAGGATCGAGAACACCAGCTTCTTCAGCTCCTCGCGCGGCACGAACAGAGGGATGGTATTGCTATAGCTCTTGCTCATCTTGCGGCCGTCCAGGCCGGCCAGGGTGGCCACCTGTTCGTCGATGATCACTTCCGGCAGGGCGAAATATTCCTTGCCGTAAACGTGGTTGAAGCGCTGGGCGAAATCGCGCGCCATCTCGATGTGCTGGATCTGGTCACGACCCACCGGCACCTTGTTGGCGTTGAAAATCAGGATATCGGCGGCCATCAGCACCGGGTACATGAACAGGCCGGCGCTGACGCCTGCATCATCGTCGAGCTGTTCCTCGCGGTTCTTGTCCACTGCGGCCTTGTAGGCATGGGCGCGGTTGAGGATGCCCTTGCTGGCGACCACGGTGAGGAACCACATCAGCTCGGTGGTTTCCGGGATGTCGCTCTGCCGGTAGAACCACACCTTGTCCGGGTCCAGACCGCAGGCCAGCCAACTGGCCGCAATCTCCAGGGTCGAGCGCTGGGTGCGCTCGGGCTCCTGCGCCTTGATCAGGCTGTGCAGGTCGGCCAGGAAGAAGAAGCTCTCGATATCCGAGGCCTGGCTGGCGGCAATGGCCGGGCGGATGGCGCCGACGTAATTGCCGAGATGGGGAGTGCCGGAGGGGGTAATGCCGGTAAGGACGCGGGTAGTCATGAAAACCAAGCTGACGAGCGGATGAACCGGGCCAGTGTAACCGCCCTCGCCTGTCCCCGCCCTCAACCCCGTTGCCCACGCCTGGCCGTTTCAAGGCACGTACCCAGCCAAGGAGCCTGCCATGTACCGTTTTCTAGCCAGTGTGTTGTCAGTTGTCGCGCTATGCGGGTTCAGCCCGGTACGGCCGGCAGATGAGGGTCCGGTGCAGCTGTCGGTGATCGACCGCGACGACGGACAGGAGCTGGACCTGTCCCCCCATCGCGGCCAGCAGTGGGTGGCCGGCAGCCCCGGCCACCGCTACAGCGTGCGCATGCAGAACCGCAGCGGCCAGCGCGTGCTGGTGGTGCTGTCGGTGGACGGCGTCAATGCCATCACCGGCCAGACCGCCTCGCCCAGCCAGTCCGGCTATGTGTTGGAGCCCTGGCAGAGCAGCGAGATCACCGGCTGGCGCAAATCCAATGCCGAGGTGGCGCAGTTCGTGTTCACCAGCTCCAGCGACAGCTATGCCAGCCGCACCGGCCGCCCGGCCAATGTCGGGGTGATCGGCATCGCGGTGTTCAACGAGGCGCGCCGGCCGGTGTATGACGTGCGCCCACTGCCGATGCCCCGGCCGACACCGCGGCCGATGCCGCAATACGAAGACCGCGCCCAGGCCAGTGCCAACGCCAGCAGCCGCGCGGCCGAAGCCGCTGCGCCCAGCGCGTCGGCCAAGAGTGAATCGCGGCAGCGTCTTGGCACCGGCCACGGTGAGCGTGAGTGGTCGAGCTCGTCATTGACCAGTTTCGAGCGTGCCAGCCGTAATCCGGTGCAGGTCAGCGAGGTGCGTTATGACTCACGTCAGCGGCTGGTGGCGATGGGCATCCTGCCGCGCGGCTATCCTCGGGTAGACAACTCGCCGCAGGCTTTCCCTAGTGGTTTCGTGCCTGATCCGCCGGCGCGTGGGCGTTGATCGTCGGTTGCTGCAGCAGCCCGCTGCTTGTCTGTAGGAGCGGCGTAAGCCGCGAAGCTGACGCTGCCCGAGCTCTCAGCGATTGTGTCATCTGATGATGCCCTTGCTTCGCGGCTTACGCCGCTCCTACAAAAAAAGCAGAAACCGATGCCAGAGGTCTGGCATCGGTTTCTGCTTGAGGCAAACCACTTACCTCAATCACCCCGCATCAGTGGTAATCGGGATAGTCCTTGTGCAGCGCCTTCTGGAAGTCGCGCACTTCGGTTTCAGCACGGTCCTTGGCCCAGCCATAGCGTTCCTGCAGGCGACCGGCGAGGTATTCGGCGTTGCCTTCAGCCACCTTCAGATCGTCGTCGGTGATGTCGCCCCATTTGGCCTGCACCTTGCCCTTGAGCTGGGTCCACTTGCCGGAAATGATGTCTTTGTTCATTACGCTGCTCCTTCGGGGGATACGCGGTTGATTCGCGTGGGACCACCTTCGCTGCAGCGCTGTTGGCATTAGGTCCATGATTCGTTGTGTGCTGCTGACCTTGGTGAACATCGCTTCAGCTAAACCCGCATACGAAGAAGGCCGGCAATGCCGGCCTTCTTCGCTTCATCTGGGCGACGCCGCCGGATCAATGACCCTTGGCAGCACCTTCGACTTTTTCGCCAGCCTTCTGCACGTCTTTGCCGGCACCGGCAACCGTATTGCAGCCAGACAGCACCGCGACCGAGAACAGCGACAACAACATCAGGGCGACCAAACGCTTCATGTGATTCTCCTGTGGTGGTTCCATCGGCGCGGCCACAAAGGACCGCGTGTTCATCAGCACTTACCGTCTTTACAGTCCTGCGCTTTGTCTTCGACCTTCTCCCCGACCTTCTGCATATCCTTGCCAGCGCCGGCTACGGTGTTGCAGCCGCTGAGCATGCCAACCGAGAACGCGCCCACCAGGGCCAACATCAGTACTCGCTTCATCGTGGATCGTCTCCTCACTGATAAGGCGGCGGCCGTGCCGAGCAACTGGCGGCAGGCCTCCCGCGTGTGAAGACGAATCTGGCGGCTGGGCCGTGTGCTCCGCGTGAAACCGCGTAGCACACGTTCAGCGATGTCGTCAAAACGTTAATCGCGCATCAAGGTGGATTTGCCGAACAGGCTTTCCACCAGGTCCACCGCCAGCTCGGCGGTGCGGTTCTGGTGATCGAGCAGCGGATTCAGCTCGACGATGTCCAGCGAGCCCATCAGCCCGGTGTCGGCAATCATCTCCATCACCAGCTGCGCCTCGCGGTAATTGACGCCGCCAGGCACCGTGGTGCCGACGCCCGGGGCGATGCTGGGGTCGAGGAAATCCACGTCGAAACTGACGTGCAGATGGGTATTGGCATCGATGCCATGCAGCGCGGCCTCAACCGTGCGCTTCATGCCGGCTTCGTCGATATGGCGCATGTCATACACGTCCACGCGATGCTGCTTGATCAGCCGCTTTTCTTCCGGATCGACCGAGCGGATGCCGATCTGATGCACCTGCCAAGGCGCGATCGCCGGGGCGCTACCACCCAGATGGGTCAGGCCTTCCGGGCCCAGGCCGCACAGGCAGGCCACCGGCATGCCGTGGATATTGCCCGACGGGGTGACATCGGAGGTGTTGAAGTCCGAGTGCGCATCCAGCCACAGCACGCGCAGCTGCTTGCCCTGCTCACGGCACCAACGCGCAACGGCGGTGATCGAGCCAACACCCAGGCAGTGGTCGCCACCAAGCATGATCGGCAGGCGCCCTTCATTCAGTTCGGCATACGTGGCCTCCATCAGCGCGTGATTCCACGCCACCACTTCGTCGAGATGACGGTAGCCCTGCACCGGACCGGTCCACGGATTACGCGGGCCGTCGAGGTTGCCGATATCACGCACTTCCACGCCGCGCTCGACCAGCGCTTCGGGCAGCCCCGCAATGCGCAGCGCTTCCGGGCCAAGCCGCGCACCGCGCGCACCAGCACCCACATCGGTAGGCACGCCAATCAGCGACACCGGACGAAAACCAGTCATACCACCTCCGTTGCAAATGAAAGTAGTTTAGCGAGCGGCTGCGGAAAGGCCTTGCGGCAGCGCGTCAAACCAACGCCCCGGCGGGCTGTTGCGGCAGCTGAGGCGGGCGTTACCGCAAGCTTACGCCCGGCACATGTCAGTCATGTGCGCGACGCCAGTCAGACGATCACGGCGTGGGGCCTTGCGGGTCCCAATCGGCAGGCGGCACGATCTTCGGCAGCTCCGGGTCGGCGATGTAGTTGGGCGACATGATCTGCACCCCGGCGGCGTTGAACGCGTCCTGGATGCTGGCATGCAGCTCACTGAGTATCTGCGCGCGCAGCGGCAGCTGAATGATGTGCACGCGCAAGACATAGGCAACGTAGAAATCGTTGAGCGCGGTCTGCAATACATGCGCGGCCGGGACCCGCTGCACATGCGGGGTCTTGCCCGCAGCCTCCAGCAACAGTCTGTGCACCTGTCGCCACGGCGTGTCGTAACCGATGGTGATGCTGGTCTCCAGCCACATACCCGCTGCTTGTGGGTCGCGTGAGTAGTTCAGCAGCTTGCCGCTGAGCACATGCATGTTGGGCAGGCTGACTTCCACCCCGGTGATGGTGCGGATGCGGGTGGTGAACAAGCCGATCTGCAGCACCTGGCCTTCGACATCGGCAACCTTGACAAGATCACCGACCGACATCGTCCGTGCATAGAGCAGGGTGAAACCGGCTGCGGCCTGGCCGACGATGCTGGAGCCGCCCAGCGAGATCATCACACCCAGCAACACGCTCAAGCCCTTGAACGCGTCGCTGCTGGAGCCGGGCAGGTAGGGATAGGCCATCGCCAATGCGAACAGCCAGATGCCCGCGACTGTCAGTTTCCGGGTTGGCTCGGCCAGCTGCCGGTCGATGCCGAAGATCTTGAAGCGGCCGTTCTGCACGCCACGGAACAGCAAGCCGACAATCTGGCTGCACAGCCGTGCCAACAGGAAAATGATGACCGCGGTGACCAGCCCCGGAATCGCCGCCACCGCCGCCACTGCCCAGAGTTTGGCCTGTGCGGCGATCCACGCTGTCATCGCCGTGGCCAAAGGCTGGGTGTAATCGAACTGGCGGAACAGGTAACGCAGCCATTCCTCGGCCACTACCAGCACCGCCACCAGCAACACCGCCCGTGACAGCCAATCGGCAACGGCATTGGCGCCGGTGAGCATCTGCCGCAACGGCGCGCTGCGCAGCGTGCCGGCCTTCTCGCCCACCCAGGCCAGCATCAGCGCACGCAGCCGGCGTGCGCCCCATGCCATCAACCAGATCAGTGCACCCGCCAGCCCGGTAGCTACCAGGCTGTGCATCACCCCACGCATCACCCTTCCGGGTGCACGTTCGCGTTCGGCGGCGGCAACCGCTTCACCGAGCCGGCTGCGCACCTCATCACGTACCTGCGCCATGCTCTGACCCTGCGCGCGGTCCACATCCTCGGGCGTGATCATGGTGACCACTTCACCGCCGAGCAGCAGGATGCTGCCATCCACCGTGTCCTTGAAACTGATACCCGGCAGGCCGGGCTCATCAACGATCCGCTTGATATTGAGTTCGGTGACCTGAGCCCGCTGCAACGGCGAGCGCCCCATGAACGCAACGCGGAACGTCAGGATGTCGCGGTTGTAGTACCGCACCGTCGCCGCTGCTGGCGCATCGGCCGACACCTGTTCAGTCGCGGCCAAGGCCGGTACCGGGGCGCACAGCAACGCCAATGAGCCCGCCACCAGCGCCAGTACAATCAAGGCGACCCGGCGTACCGCCGACCAGACTTCGATGCTGCTTCGGAACATCTTTCTGCTTCCCCGCAAGAAAAGATCGCAACCCGCTGGGGTGTTGCTTCAATCCATCAGCCAATCAACCGCCTGACAGGAGCAAGGTACGCCAGCTGCACCTGCGGTCAATCATCGCACTGCCGCACGCGTAGCGCCTCCTTTCCTCGGTTTCTGCACAGCGCGGCTCTCACCCGGACTCGAAGGTGACCGAGCTCGAACGCAATCAAGCGCCATCCTGCCGCGCTTGGGTCCTGTAGCCAGCCGCACTGCTCCTGCTCAGCACGACACTGCAGCAGCATTGCCGTAGCCCCGGGGACACCGCGCTTACCCGGGCCACGGTCATCGCTTCATCGCCTGAATCGCTGCGCGGTCTGCAATTGGTTGCACTGCTGCGCATCCTCGCACCGTTGCTGGCCCATCCCTGCCGCTGGCTTACGCTTGCTGCCGCAGGCTGGCTGCTGGTGCTTGCACCGTCGCAGCTGCGGCTGGCGTGGATCTACTGCGCCACCTGCGGATGGAAAACCAGCCTGAGCGCGGACCCGCGCTCAGGCCTGCACGCGACCTGCGCGCCACGTGCGATCTGCTGCAGCAAGGTGCCAGAGGCAGCGAAGTTCAGGTCCACCCTGGTACCGGGATGGGCGGTCTCATACGCGCTGGATATCTCGCGGAAGCTTTCGGTCAGGCTGGAAGCCGCCGAGACCGTCAGTTCCGCAGCGCTTGCCGGCAGCGTGGCAGCCAGCAACTACAACGCCCACAGCTTGTTCATCCATGCATCCTCGGTTGGGCATCATTCGCTTGCGTCATCGGTGGCCGCCATCAACGCCAAGCGTTCCGGTTGCAGCAGGATGATCTCGCGCTGCTTCACCGCGATGACTTCTTCGTCGCTCAAGCGCCGCAGCACCCGGCTGGCGGTTTCCGGCGCCATGCGCAGGTAATTGGCGATCTCGGTGCGGGTCATGGTCAGATTGAAGCGGTGTGCCGAGAAGCCGCGTCGTGCGTAGCGGTTGGAGATGTCCAGCAGGAACGCCGCCATGCGCTCCTCGGTACGGTAGTTGGCGGCCAGCAGCGCCGCCTTGCCGATCTCGGCGCTGAGCAGGCTGAACAGCTTGGCCTGCAGGCCGGGCATGCGACTGGCCAACATGCTGATGCGCGGAAACGAGATACGGCACAGATGCACGGTATCCAGCGCCACCGCATTGCAGGGATAGCGCGAACCGTGGATGGCGTTCAAACCGATCACTTCGCCGGGCAAGGCAAAGCCCAGCACCTGCTCGTTGCCCAGGCTGTCATCGACAAAGGTCTTGACCATGCCTGCGCGTACCGCAGCGATGGAATCGAAGGGCTCGCCCGCGCGGAAGATGTAATCGCCCGCATGGTACGGCCCAACGTGATCGACCATCACGTGCAGCTCATTCAGCGCAGTCTTGTCATAGCCCTGTGAGCTGCAGGCATCGGAGAACGCACAAGTCGTGCAGAAATGCAGCGCGTCACCGTCGCCGGCAGCGGCTGGATTCGGCGTCGCAGTGCCCAAGGGGCCGCGCGGTGGGGGTGTAGGTGACGTCATTCCGTTTTCAAGCAACTGCGGCCACGGGTCGGAAGCACGCTGCGATCATACGCCACAGCAGCTCGCCTTCGTTCTGGATCAACAGCATGTCGCCGTCACGGCGCAGCCAGCCGCGTTCGATGAAATGCGCAAGACCCGCCAGTGCATCCTCAAAAAAAACATCAAACGGCAAGGCATTGCGCCACTCGAAGGCACGCATATCGAGCACACGGTCGCAGGCCAGGCTCTGTATCACCTCATCGGTCATACATTCATGCTCGGAAAGAATAAGACCGGCCGCCACACCCGGCTGGGCGGCAACCAGACAGGCACGCCAATGCGCGGCCCGCGGCTCCATCCGGCAGATCACATCGCCAATCTGGCTGCACGCACCCGGGCCGATACCGAGCAGGTCATGTCGGTCGCGCCGGGGCACACCCAGCAGATCACAGTGGCGCTGACCGTCACCGCTGCGCGCTGGCATCGCCAGGTCACCCCGCTGGTAGTGGTCGCCACCGAGCGGCTGGTAGCCAGCCGTACGCAACAGGCGCCATGCCTGCAGCCATTGTGCGGCGGATGCCTGTGCCGGCAATTGGTAAGGCGCTGGCAACACTACCCGCTGCGGTGCCAGTGCCAGTACCTGCTGTAAACGCGGCAGGAATGCGCCGTCATCTACAACCGGGGCACGCAGTTGGTAGTAGCAGGCGGTGAAGCCCGCGTGCTGGCCCTGTTGCAACATCCTCGGGCCGTCTTCACCGGCACGGTCGATCACGGTCAAACGGGTGCAGCCAACTTCGCGCAGTGCCGCTGGCGCAACGCTGCTGGCAGCATCCAGACGCACCTCGACCTGCGGCCGCGCGATGGTGCACAGCATGTTTGGTACGGCGTCCAACAGCCGCCCCAGCAACGCGGGCGGCAATTGCTCGGCAATGCCGGACAGCAGCACCATCGCGGCTACTTCACGGTCGCTGGCCAACGCATCGGCATGCAGGCGCAGGCACACCAGCAAGGCGTCCAGCAGGTTCTCGGCACGCTCACCGTGGTCGCCCGGCGCACTGAAGCCCAAGGTAAGCGCACGTGGAATCAGGTGCTCGTTGCTGGCCTGCATGGCCGCGCGCCAGCCGGCCTCGGCAAAGCCTGGGGTCAACTCCTGCGGCGACGGAAACAGCACATCCGCGGGTTGCTGCAGCAGGGCTGCATGCAAGGTGGCATCGTCCATTCCGGCGGTCTCGTCTGACATGCCAGCATCCTCGCGCAGGTGCCGCCGGGCTTCACTGATCTGGATCAAGCGCGGCGCTGACCCTCCACTGCGACGGCATCAATGGCCTCAGACGGGTCGGTCTCGTGATCGCGCTGCGGGAAGTTGCGACACTGAATCCGATGGATGGCGAAGTGCATCCAGGCCAGGGCAATGCTGACCAGCGCGAATAGCAGCATGAAGCAGCTGCTGCAGATGCCAAGCGCATCGTTCAAGGCACCGAATGCGTTCGGCAGGATGAAACCGCCGACACCATCGATCACGTCGATCACACCGCCGTGATCGGACCCCTGAATGGCGCAGTACTGTACCTGAGCCTGCGTCTACCGAGCGAGCGGACCAAGGCCGTTGTGCGCCACCGCCGCCAACCGCATGGAAGCTGCTCATCTCCAACCTTCTGTCCGGACAACCACGACGGATTGAGCATGCTTGTTTGACTTAGCCTGCTCGCTCATAACCACCGAAACAGGTCTTGCGCGTGCACCGCAACAGTTGCAACCACTGATACCGGCAATGAGCTGGGCGGCGTAGGTTTTCTCCGCAGCCGCGTAGCGGAGGGCAATCGGGCTGGCGGCGGAAGGCTGCTCTTGGCGATCGCCATGCACTGACATCGCGGACCGGTGGTTACCAATGCTGTTGCGACTCGGAGAAAGCCCGCTGCTCGCACAAAGACCACGGCCCCACTACGCCAGCCATCCGCGATTGCTGGCCATGCATCGCACAAACAGTGACGGAGACGATCAGATGTACGACAAGAGTGAGCTGGAGCGGATACTCGATCTGCAACGCGCGGATTTCCTCAAGCAAGGCGATGCCAGCCTGCAGGTGCGCAGCCAACGCGCGAGCAGGATGGCACTGGCATTACTGGAGAACATCGACGCCCTCAGTGAGACCCTGTCCGCCGACTACGGCGCGCGCCCCGTTGCGCTCTCCAAGGCCTTTGAAGGGCTCAGCTGGGTGCAGGACATCGAACACTCACTGGCCAGCCTCGCGCAGTGGATGGCCCCGCGCGTGGTGGCCGGTGGTTTCGTTCAGGCCAAACCCAAAGGGGTGGTCGGCATCATCGGCGCATGGAACTTCCCGCTGACGCTTACCCTCCAACCCGCCATGGCCGCACTTGCGGCCGGCAACCGGGTGATGTTGAATTTCCCCGAGCAGCACCCACGTACCGGCGCCTTGCTGCGGGAAATATTCAACGCGCGCTTTGATGAGACTGAAGTAGTCCTCTTCAATGGCGACCTCGGTACTGCGCAGCAGTTCTCCACGTTGCGATTTGACCACCTGTTCTTTACCGGCTCACCGGACGTAGGCGCGCTGGTCTCGCAGGCAGCGGCGAAGAACCTGGTGCCGGTGACGTTGGAGCTAGGTGGCAAGAATCCGGTGATTGTGGCCCGCGACGCGGATCTGCTGCTGGCCGCGACCAGGATCACCTCGACGCGCTTGTTGAATGGCGGCCAGGTCTGCCTATGCCCCGACTACGTGTTCGTCCCGGACGAAAAGTTCGAGGAGCTTGTTGGTCACCTGAAGGCGCAGATCCGTAGCGTCGCCGGCGACTACCTGCACAATCCGGTGATCGTTCCCATCATCAATGAGCGCAACTATGATCGCGTGCTCGGGTTGATCGACGATGCTGTTGTCCAGGGCGCACAGAAGCTGGAGCCCTTACCGGAAGGCCAGCTGCAACTTCTCCCTGACCGCGCATCACGCAGGATCGCTCCCACCTTGCTGATCGACGTGCCGGAGAACGCGCAGATCAACCACCACGAGATCTTCGGCCCGGTGCTGGTGCTGAAACGCTACAGCGAAGTGCAACAGGCCACCGACTACATTGCGCATCACCCAGCGCCCTTGGCCGCCTATTGGTATGGCGAAGACAGTGCTGACTTCCGCCACTTCCTGACTCACACCAACAGCGGTGGCGTCACCCGCAACGACGGCTTCATTCACGGGCTGCTGCCCGAAACACCGTTTGGTGGCGTGGGCAACTCAGGATCAGGCGCCTACCACGGCCGCGCTGGCTTCGACACGTTCACCCACTACCGCGCCGTGGCCAACGGCGCAGGCGAACAGGGTGCGGCCGACGCATTCGTCAATGGCGCGATGCTCGACCCTGCTGCGCTGGCCGGTGTGGATGGCGCAATCGCAGCGGCGATCACCACGTTCAAAAAAACAGCTGGCTTCTGAGCAAGGCAGGAGCCGCCTTCAGCCCAGCTTTCGCTGCAGCGGAACCTGGGCCATGCACTTCAATCAGCATCGTCAAGCAGGCACCGCACCAGCTTCTCGACCAGACGGCTTACCTGCTTGCGGTCGACGTCGGCACCCACTGCACCACGCACCATCACGCCGTTGAAGATCGCTGAAATCATGTTCATGCGCAGCTCCACCTCGGCTGCGTCCATCCCGTCCGGCAGGCCAACCCGATTGGACAGCGCCATGAACTCGCCGGTCACTACCTTGTCGGATTGCCGAAGGATGCGCTGGATGGCTGGATTGCGCGCGGCTTCGGCTGCCAGCTCCAGTTGCAGCTCCAGGTAGGCCGGATCCAGGCAGCGGTCCACGGAATCGGCCGTCTGCCTGGCAACCCGGGTTGCCAGGCTGCCGCCGCTCTCGTCTTCCTGCAGCTTGCGGGCAAGCTCGGAGAGGTTCTGCTCCTCACGCTTGGCGATGGCCTCGACGATGGCTTCCTTGTTCTCGAAGTAGTGGTAGATGTGCCCCGGGCTCATCCCGGCCGCTTTCGAGATCTTGGCGATGCTGGTGCCGTGGAAACCATTGCGTCGGAAACAGGCGCTGGCCGCGTCCAGCACCTGCTGGCGGCGCGCCTCGCCTTTTTCCTGACCAACCGCAGCGCTGCTGTTCGCATTCATGAAGTGAACCTGGAGATGTCTTGATTGGATTGGCGCATGACCGCGGCCACATTGTGTAGTACGATCATTCTAACTAGAACGATCATTCTAATTCTGGTTGAACGTTTGGATGGCCACCCGCCGCCAAGCCGAGCACAACGGAGCACGCCCATGACCACCCTGCTGAAAGACATTGCGGTGCTGTTCGACGCCAGCGAACCCGGCCAACAGATCCTGGATACGGCCACCCGGCTTGCCAGCGGCCATGCCTCGCATCTGATCGGCATCACCGCCCTTGCCCAGCAGCCAGCCACCCTGCAGGCTGGTTTTGCCAAGGGCGAGGCGCTGCATGAAGTCATCGTCCGCCACCAGTCGGTGATGGCCGCGCGTGCGCTCCAGCTCGGGCAAAGCTTGAACGATGCCTTGAATCGGCACGAGGTAAGCGGCGAGTTGCGGGTGATATCGCATGCAGAATCCAGCAGTGAGTCCTCATTGCATGCGCTGTACTGCGACTTGCTGGTGGTGAGCCACCCGAACATTCCGGCCTCGCCTCTGACCTGGTCGGCGCCGCAGATCCTGCAGCAATCCGGCATCCCGATCCTGATCGTGCCGCGTGACTGGGGCGACAAGCCGGTCGGGAAGAAGGTACTGGTCGCATGGAACGGCAGCCGGCAATCACGCCGTGCCATCGCCGATGCGATGCCTATGCTCATCAAAGCCGAAGAAGTCACGTTGCTGATCATCGACGCGGAGCGCAAGGCCGAGTTGCACGGCGATGAGCCCGGCGCGGACATGGCGGCCTATCTCGCCCGGCATCACGTGAAAGTCAATCTGCAACGGCTTACCTCGGCAGGTGTTCCAGTTGCTGAAGTGATCGTCACTCACGCAAATGCCGCGCACTGCGACATGGTGGTGTTTGGTGCCTATAGCCGACCCAAGCTTAGTGAAGCGCTATTTGGCGGTGTGACCCGGACACTGCTGGGCGAAGTTCCCGTTCCGCTGTTCGTTTCCCAGTAGCTGCAACGATCACGTCTTCTGTATCGATCAACAGCTTGGCGCACACGATCAACCACGTGCGTCAGGCAAAACGAATCTCCTGCTGACTCTCCTTCAGCAGAGATACCTCCCGGTCTCTCCCCCGACCGTGGAGCCTGCAGTCCCATGGACTGCGCGAATGTCGCGATGACGTCCGCGCCGGGAGGCGGTAGAGCCCCGTCTCCCGGCTTTTCGCGGGTGGTCGTGCAGAGCCAGAGACACGACACGCAAAGGCGCGCCCCCTGCCGTATTCGTATGCCGATCTCCGCAATGATGTGCGTCGCGGGCATGCCTTGATAAGCGCGAGAAAACTGCCGAACCGCTGCACAAGTGCCTATCGTGGCGAGCACAAGAGAACGACGTCGGCACAGTGTCATACGTAACCTTCCCACCTAAACCGCCGCGGAATGAATCACCAGTAAATCCGCGACAAACCGTCTCATTTACGCAAATACATCGGCACTGGCTGACTCGTAGAATCGAAGTGCCGAGGACATCGCGGCACCACGGCTACCACCACACAGGTAGCCAGGCGAACTATTCCGTTTGAGTAACCTGCACCAGGAAACATCAATGAACGTCCGCGAACTCCTGCAGTCCAAGAAACAAACCGTAGTCACCATCGATGTGGAAGACACCATCGGTGCCGCCGCGCACAAGATGAGCGCGAACAAGATCGCTGCGCTGGTGGTGATGAAAGACGACGCACCGGTAAGCATCATTTCCGAAAAGGACATCGTGCGCAGCCTGGCCGAGGATGGCCCACAAGCTGGACGCCGCGTGATCTCCAGCCTGCCCTCCACCGGACTGGAAGGCATCGCACCAGAAGCAAGCCTCAAACAGGCCATGGCGCTGATGACGTATTCGCGTCACCGCCATCTGATGGTGACCGAAGGCTCCAAGCTGGTTGGCATCCTCAGCCTCGGCGATATCGTCAAGAACCTGCTCAGCGAACTTGAGCTTGAGAAAGCAGTGTTGCAGGACATCTACACCGCAGCGCACTGAGTCGTACACGCGCGCTCCAGCTGAGCCTGTGATCCACCACAGGCATCAGTTCAACCACTGGCGTGGAGTCAACAACAGCCGCATGGCAGCGCACGCGCTACAGCGGACAGCGCTTGCCTTTGTGGGATCGCGACCCGAGCATCCGCCCGCTTCAACGACCGTGAGCTTGTGGCTTCCGGGTGAGGCCACTTGCTACGCCAGCAGATCAGCGCGGCGCGCGCTCTGCAAGTTCGATCAGCATCCTCGAAGCCAAGTACAGACGTGGCGGGATGGAGTCGATCTCGATGTACTCATTGCGTGCGTGGTAGCCCCAACCGGCAAGCCCAAGGCCTTCCAGCACTGCGGCATGGCCGGAGCGGCCGGCAAACCCGGCATCGGTGCCGCCATTGGTGGTCGGATGCATCAGCAGCTTGCGGCCATCGAGTTCGGCGTAGATCTGCTGTGCCAGGTCCGCCAATGCGCGGCCGCGCTCCCCCGCCACGTAGATCGGACGCAGCGGCTCCAGCGTCACCGTGGTGGTGGTATCCGGCACCACGTGACTCTGCTTGACCTTGGCCTGCAGCGCGGCCAGCAGATTGGCATTGCTGTCGGCCTGCATCACCCGCGCATCGCCGCCGACTTCCGCACGTTCCGGAATCTGGTTGCGTGCGGTACCGGCGTTGGCCGTGGTCCAGTTGAGCTGCGCACCGGGTACTCCGGCGGCGACGTCCTTGGTCTGGATGATCTGATGGGCCAACTCGACCAGCGCGTTGCGGCCCTGCTCCGGCGCCGCACCCGCGTGCGCGGACAGGCCCTGCACCGTCATCCGCACCTGCGAGGTGCCAGCGGCACTGAGCAGCACGCCTTCGCTTTCGATAACTGCCTTGGCCGGCGACGGCTCGAAGGACAGCACCACGTCGTGCTCGTCCGCCAGTTTGGCGATGGTTTCGCCCGAACCCGGCGAGCCGATCTCTTCGTCCGGATTGAACAATACCGTGACCGTCGCGTAATCATTCCAACCACGCGCCTTGAGCAGCGCCAGCGAATGCAGGATCACCGCGATACCGCCCTTGTCGTCGGCAATGCCGGGGCCGTACAGCAGGTTGCCCTTCTGCTGGAACGGTTCCTTCTCCAGGATGCCGCGGTCGTAAACGGTATCGGCATGGGCGATCAACATCACTTTCAACTTGCCGTTGCCGATGAAGCTGCCGCGGACCAGATCCGGGCCGCCGGTTGCCGAAGCGACCCGCTCGACCTTGGCATCCAGGGTGCGCAGTCTCTTGTCCAGATAGTCCATCAGCTTGGCGACGCCTTCGTGATCGGTGGAGCCCGACTCCACCGTCACCAACTCTCGCAGCGTCTCGATCACTGCCGGTTGCTGGGCCGTAGCCGCTGCCTGCAGCTGCGCATCAAGCTGTGCCGCCTGTGCCACTGATGCCCCTATCGACAAACATCCACTTAAAATCGCTGCAAGTGCAACACGCATGTGCCACTCCTCAGATCACAGTCGCTGCAGGATAAGGCCTGCCACCATCACCATTCAGGTCCAATCGAGCGCTGCAGGCCAGCACAGCGTTGGCTGCAGCCGTAGCCTATCAGCAGCAGGTGAACCCCTGGCGGCTGCGCCAAGCGGAAACCGGAGCGCTTCCACCAAGGACCGAAGGCCATGTGCGGCCGGATCTCGCAAAAGTGACCGGCTGCGTTGATCCCTGCCTACGTGACAACGCAGCGTCCCGCCGCGCAAATGAACATGAAAATGAACAACAATAGAAATCAACACGCTTGGGTGAAGCGGGTTGCCCCAGCGTGCGAAGATCGAGGTCCCTCCGCTACCTCAACCCTGCATGGAATGGTTATCCGACCCAACAATCTGGATGGGTCTTTCTACACTTGTCGTGCTCGAAATCATCCTCGGCATCGACAACCTCGTCTTCATTGCGATCCTCGCGGACAAGCTTCCTCCCCATCAGCGTGACAAGGCCCGCCTCATTGGCTTGAGCCTGGCGCTGGTGATGCGACTGGGCCTGCTGGCCACGCTGTCCTGGATCATGCGGCTCACCGCGCCGCTGTTCTCCGTATTCGACCACGCCTTCTCCGGACGCGATCTGATCCTGCTGATCGGCGGTCTGTTCCTGTTGTTCAAGGCGACGATGGAGCTGCACGAGCGGCTTGAAGGGCGCTCGCACGAAACCGGCGACAACAAGGTGTACGCCAGCTTTGGTCTGGTGGTGACCCAGATCGTCATCCTCGATGCGGTGTTCTCGCTGGACTCGGTGATCACCGCCGTCGGCATGGTCGACAACCTCGGCGTCATGTTCGCCGCAGTGACGATTGCGATGGCAGTGATGATGCTGGCCAGCAAACCGCTCACCAGTTTCGTCAACCGTCATCCGACGGTCGTGATCCTGTGCCTTGGCTTCCTGTTGATGATCGGCTTCAGCCTGGTCGCCGAAGGCCTGGGCTTCAAGATTCCAAAGGGCTATCTATACGCTGCAATTGCGTTCTCGGTGCTGATCGAGGGCTTCAACCAGTGGACCCAGTTCAACCGGGAAAAACACGCGCAGAACTTCTCGTTCCGGCAACGCACGGCCAATGCGGTGCTCAAGCTGCTCGGCTCACGGCCCACGCAGGCCGTTGCCGGCGTCAAGCGCGAACCGGAAGATCAACTGCCATCGGGCCTGGCCGCGTCCGAGCACGACATGATCCGCGGCGTGCTGGCCTTGGCCGACCGCTCGGTGGCAAGCGTGATGACCGTGCGCGCCGATATCCAATGGATCGATCTTGGCAAGGGACCGGAGCACACCATCTCGCAGTTGATGGCCTCACCGCACACCCGCCTGCTGGTGGCCGATGGCGAGCTGGATAACCTGCAAGGCGTGGTGCAGAGCCGCGACCTGCTCGCAGGCGTTCTCGCCGGCAAGCCATTGGTACTTGCGGACTACCTGCGAGAGCCGCTGACCCTGCCCGAAGGCGCAACCGCGCTGCGTGCGCTGGAACGGATCAAGCAGCATCCGATTCCGCTGGCAGTCGTGGTCGACGAATACGGCAGCGTGCAGGGTCTGGTCACCGCCAATGACCTGTTGGCAGCGATTGCAGGCGACCTTGTCGATACCCGTGACGCCGACTTCGGCGCCGAGCAGGTAGACGGCAGCTGGATCGTGGATGCGTCCATGTCGATCGAAGACGTGGAACGCATCACCGGTATCACCCTGGAAAGAAGCCCGCTGTATGTCAGCCTGTCAGGTTTGCTGCTGCATGCATTGGAGCGACTGCCGGTGGTTGGCGATACCGTCGAATCGGCTGGCTGGCGCCTGCAGGTGGTCGACCTGGAAGGCCGGAGAATCGGCAAGACGCGGATTTCCGGGATAGAAGCGCAGTAACCATTGCGGCTGGCGTCACGGCTGCCAAGTGCGGCCGTGACGCGTCATGAACACCGTCCCAGTTCAAGCCGGAGTGCAGGGCCGTGCGCTGCGCTGGCCCATACGCCTATCAACATCGCTGACGGTAGTTGCTGCATCAAAATCCAGCGCTGCTTCGTATCAACGGCATGTGATCACGCCGAAAAGGACGAACAACCGCCATGCAAATACGTAAACAGCTGCTTGGTTTCTCCGGCTGGTTCTTGGTCACCTTGCTTGCCGCCGCACTTGGCGCTCGCGCTTCCATTTCTGCTTCCAGTTTCTACGCCGCCCTTGCGCTGCCCGCATGGGCGCCACCGGCAGGCCTGTTTGGCCCCGTGTGGACAGCGCTCTACACAATGATGGCGCTGGCGGTATTCCTTGTCTGGCGAGAACGCGGTTGGCGCGCGGCTGCACCTGCGTTGACCCTTTACCTGCTGCAGCTAGGCATCAACGCGTTGTGGAGCTGGCTGTTCTTCGGCTGGAAACTAGGTGCCCTGGCCTTCGCCGACATCCTTCTGCTACTGGTGTTGATCGTTGTCACGCTGGTTGCGTTCTGGCGCATCCACAAACTGGCGGCGTTCCTGCTGCTTCCCTATCTTGCCTGGGTGAGCTTTGCCAGCGTGCTCAACCACGCGGTCTGGCAGGCGAATCCCGGGCTGTTGTAAACAATCCAAGGCCTTGCCTTCGCGGCAGCAGGGCTACGCGGCATCGATATCCCCAACTGGTTGATCTGTGCACACCCCACCACGACAGGCGGATCGCACATGCGTGCCAACGCGATCATCGCGCGGCCAAGCGTCAGGTTGCTGGTGAACAACGATGGCAAGGCAACACCTGCCAGCTGCATCAGTGGCCCGCCAAACACATAGAGGGGCTTCAACAATCCATGCTGGGTGCCGGTTCCAGCGACCGGGCGAACGCCGCCCGGCCGCAGCATTGCCGTACGCCCCGGCATCTCCGTGCGAACTAGAGTTTGACGAAACGCTGGATCTTGCGTGCCATCCAACCGCTGAATACCAGCGGTGCATCCAGCGCCGAGACACAGATGCACGGCACGCCCGGCGCGGTCACCGGCTGGTGTTCCACATCGGCATCCAGATCCGCCACATCGCCGGGCGCGAACAAGCCCAATGCATCGTTGTAAGAACCGCGCAGGATCTGGGTGAGCTCGCTACGGCCATGGCTGTGCATGGGCAGGCACTTGCCCGGCGCAATCTTCAGCATGATCAGCGACGGCATCTGCTGCGCACGGATGCACTGCACGCCCGGCGCCATCCAGCGCCAGCGAAGCTTTGCCAGCGAGTCACCGAAATAGGGATGCAAGGACGCCGGCAGATATTCCGGGTCGGCTTGCGGCCGCTCCGGCGGTGTCGGCTGCTCTGGCCTCGACATCGGTGCCGTTCCCACATCCATGAGCTGTGCAAGCATGGCAGCGCGTAGTGTTTCGCGTCGCGTATCGTCGAGCACCGGCTGGGTCTGCTCCAGCAACGCCGAGCCGACCGCTTCGGCATCGCGCAGGCGCTGCCGGCAGTGCGGACACTGCTCCAGGTGGGCGCCGGCAACAATGCTCAGCGGCGCCTGCAGCGCGCCGGCGGCGTAACTCATCAAGGTGGATTCGTGCAGGTGGTGGTGCGGATTCACGACCCGCCTCCGACCTTGGACTGCAGCAGCTGGAAGGCCCGCCGCAGATGTGATTTGACCGTGCCCAATGGCATTCCCAACGCCTGCGCGATCTCGCCGTGGCTCTTTGCTTCGAAGTAGGACATCCGCACAAGCCGCGCCTGCACCGCTGACAACTCGTTGATGCGCTGGCGCAGCTTTGCATGATCAGCGAACTGCTCGGCACTGCTGCGGTCCAGGACATCGGCCGCGGCGGCGTTCTCAACCGCCGCCTGCACCAGCGTCCAGCTGCGCTCATGGCGCACACGGTCGATGTGCAGATTGCGGGCGATGCGATACAGCCAGGTACTCAATGCACCCTGTGCCGGATCGAACTCCGCGGCCCGCAGCCACAAGCGCAGCAGGCACTCCTGCGCCAGTTCCTCGGCTACCGCCTCCGGGGCGCCCAGGCCACGCAGGTACACACACAGACGTGGCATGAAGTGATCGTAGATGCGCATGAAGCAGTCGCGGTCGCGCAGCCGCGCCACGCCGTCCATGTCACCGGCCCAGTTGATTGGCTCTTTGCTCAGCTGCGGTGAACTGGACACGATCCGGGCGGTGTCGAATGGGAAAGGGGATTTGCGGAGATCAGGGTACATCTGCGTGGGCAGCGTTGCAGTGAATGTGTTGTCCTTCCTACGCGCGGTGGCAGCGTTTGGATGCACCGCCCCGACTGCATCCAGCGGCCGGCCCCGCCCGTAGGCAAGGTGAGCTCACTCCGGGACGCCCCCATGCGCATGGCCTGCCTGTCGTTGTTCCTGCCCTTCGTGGCATCGGCAGCGCCGCTGCTGCGCGGCGAAGGCATTGCTACGACCCGTGGTGGGGCGGTGGCCTACCGCGAGATACATTGGCAACGCGGCGCTGGTGATACAGCAGAGCGCTGGGTGCAATACCTGTGCCCCGACGGCCAGCCCTTCGCGCGCAAGCACATGCAGGTCAACGGTTCCGCTCAGGCACCCAGCTATCGCTGGGAGGACCGGCGCAGTGGCCAGGCCGCCAGCGTGGCAGCGGCAGCAGGCGTCGTACAGCTGAACTGGAAGGAAGATGCGGCGGCGAAAGCGCGGGCGCGGCGGCTGCCGCTTCCAGCCGATGCGGTGATCGATGCCGGGTTCGATGCCGCCGTGCGCGCGCATTGGCAGCGGTTGATGCAGGGCGAGCGGCTCAGCCTGCAGTTCCTGGTACCCAGTCGGCAGCAGTACTACCCGGTGCAGGTGCAGCGTGTCGGCGCCGTCCGCTGGCAGGGGATGGATGCCCAGTCCATCCAGGTGCAGTTGGATGCGTGGTACGGGATGGTCGCGCCGCGTCTGGCGCTGGTCTATGCCGATGCCGATCAGCGCCTGTTGGAATTCCACGGCACCAGCAACCTGCGCGATGCCCGCGGTGACTACCCGGTGGTGACGGTGCGCTTCGCGCAGAAGGCTGTGGAACGCCCCCTTGCCCAATGGCAGGCAGAGCTGCAGCAGGCACTGGTGGCGCGCTGTGCCGCCGCGCCGGGGTGACCCCGGTGGAATCTTCATTACGCTGCATCCAATCACTGCCGCGCTGCGTAGAGGAGGGTAGGAAACCACTAGAGATACGCGCCATGGCATCCGCAGCGCCCCTTCCCCGCCGACGTGTGGCCCTGCTGCGTACGCTCCAGCGCTGGTTCGACACCGCCGGCAGCGCTGATGCCGCTGGCGAGGCACAGCCAAGCGATCGCATCGATTGGATGCGCGCCCTGCCCTTCGCGCTGTTGCACATCGGCTGCCTGGGGGTGATCTGGGTAGGAGTGTCGTGGACGGCGGTTGGCGTCGCGCTGGCCCTGTACGCGGTGCGGATGTTCGCGATCACCGCGTTCTATCACCGCTATTTTTCCCATCGCACCTTCCAGGCATCGCGCGCGGTGCAGTTCGTGTTCGCCCTTGTCGGCGCCTCCAGCGTGCAGCGCGGGCCGCTGTGGTGGGCGGCGCACCATCGGCATCACCACCGCCATGCCGACCAGCCGCTGGACCCGCATTCGCCGCAGCAGAAAGGCTTCTGGCGCAGCCACGTCGGCTGGTTCCTGACCCGTGAAGCGTTCGCCACCGACCTGCAGCGCGTGCCGGATCTGGCCCGCTTCCCGGAACTGCGCTGGCTGGACCGTTTCGACACCGTGGTGCCGCTGCTGCTCGCCATTGCCCTGTACGCACTGGGTTCCGCGCTTGAACGCTGGGCACCGGGCCTGCAGACCTCCGGCATGCAATTGCTGGTGTGGGGATTCTTCATCTCCACGGTGGTGTTGTTCCACGCCACGGTCACCATCAACTCACTGGCGCACCGCTTTGGCCGGCGTCGCTTCGACACCCGCGACGACAGCCGCAACAACCTGTGGTTGGCGTTGATCACCTTTGGCGAGGGCTGGCACAACAACCACCACTTCTTCCCCGGCACGGTGCGACAGGGATTCCGCTGGTGGGAGATCGACCTGACCTGGTATGGCCTGCGGGTGATGGCGATGCTCGGCCTGGTCAAGGAGCTCAAGCCGATCCCGGCCTGGGTGCTGGCCAAGGCGAGGAACTAACATGCGCATCGCGATCATCGGCTCGGGCATTGCCGGGCTGGCCAGCGCCTGGTGGCTGGATGGTGAGCATGACGTCACCCTGTTCGAGGCAAACAACTACTTCGGCGGGCATACCCACACCCATGATCTGCAGGTGGACGGAGTGCGGATGGCGGTGGACACCGGCTTCATCGTCTTCAACCAGCAACACTATCCACTGCTGAGCGGGCTGTTCGAGGAACTGGGAGTCGCCTCGCAACCCACCACGATGAGCTTTTCCATGCGCAGCGAGCGCAGCGGCGTGGAGTACAACGCGACGTCGCTCGATGGCCTGTTCTGCCAGCGCCGCAACCTGCTGTCGCCACGCTTCTGGGGCATGTTGCGCGACCTGCGCCGCTTCTACCGTGAGGTACCGGCGCTGCTCGAAGGCGACACAGGCCCCACGCTCGGCGAGTACCTGCACAGCCATCACTACGGCGAAGCCTTCATCGAGGAACACCTGCTGCCGATGGCGTCGGCGCTATGGTCATCACCGACGGCCACCGTGCGTGATTTCCCGGCGCGCTATCTGGTCCAGTTCATGGCAAACCACCAGATGCTGCAGATGACGGGACGTGCGCCGTGGCGAGTTGTGAAGGGCGGTTCGGCGCGCTATGTCGATGCCTTGCGTGCGCGCTGGCAGGTACGTGAGCGGCTTGCATGCCCGGTATTGAAGGTTGAGCGCACACCTTGGGAAGTACGGGTTCACAGCACCGCGGGCATTGAGAGCTTCGATGAAGTGATCATGGCCTGCCACAGCGACCAGGCGCTGAAGTTGCTCGGCGATGCCAGTCCGCTTGAACATGATGTACTGGACGCCATCGGCTACCAGCGCAATGAAGTGGTGCTGCATACCGATGCATCACTGCTGCCGCGCAACCGCAAGGCATGGGCAGCATGGAACGCGTATGTGCCGCAGGACACCGGCGCGCCATGTACGGTCAGCTACTGCATGAACCTGCTGCAGGGCCTGCCCGGCGACACGCCACTGGTGGTGACACTGAACAACAGCGCACAGATCGATCCGGACAAGGTGCTGCGCCGCATGCAGTACGCGCACCCGGTGCACAACCATGCCGCCATCGCCGCGCAACAGCGCTGGGCCGAACTGCAGGGCCGACGCCGCACCTGGTTCGTGGGTGCCTACTGGGGTTGGGGCTTCCATGAGGACGGCATCCGCAGTGCCCGCCGCGTGATTGATGCGCTGACTGAGCGCAGGCCGAAAGCTACCCGGCAGCCACATGCGGAGCTGACAACATGAGCGCCAGCGCCATCTACATCGGCCAGGTGGTGCATCGCCGCCACCTGCCGCACCCGCATGCGTTCCGCTACCCAATCGCCCAGCTGTTACTGGATCTGGACGAACTGGAGCAGATATTTTCCGGGCGCTGGCTGTGGTCGATGAACCGTCGCAACCTGGCCGAGTTCCGTCGTAGTGACTATTTCGGCGACCCGGCGAAGCCGCTGGCAGACGCGGTGCGGGACCATGCCGCGCCCGTGCTCGGTCATCGGCCACAGGGACCGGTGCGGCTGCTTACCCATCTACGTGTTGCCGGCCACGTATTCAATCCAGTCAGCTTTTACTACTGCTACCAGGCCGATGGCGTCACTCTGGATTGCGTCGTGGCGGAGATAACCAACACGCCGTGGAAAGAACGCCACGCCTACGTGCTGCCGACTGCAACCGCGCAGCACAGCGGTCGCGCGTTGCGCTGGCAGTTCGACAAGTGCTTCCACGTTTCGCCGTTCATGGCGATGGATTGCCGCTACGACTGGCGTCTGACCGCGCCTGGCGAAGACCTGCAGATACATATGCAGGTCTGGCGCGAAGGCCTGCGCCAATTCGACGCCACCCAGTCCATGCAGCGCCACCCGCTCAATGGCGCCGGCTTGGCACGGGTACTGGCCTGCTACCCGCTGATGACGCTGCAGGTTGTCGCCGCCATCCACTGGCAGGCACTGCGGCTGTGGCTGAAGCGCAACCCGGTCCACGACCACCCTTCCCTCGCCGAGAAAACGCGATGAACCAGATGACTTCCTCGGTGGCCCTGCCGCAACCCGGTGCGCTGGATGCGCTGCTGCGGCGCCGGCTGCTGGCCGAACTCGCACCACTGCGCGATGGTTGCCTGCGCGTGCGCGATGCGCTCGGCGAAGTAGTGCTCGGCGATGCTTCAGCGCAGATGCAAACCACGGTGACCATTGACGACCCTGCGTTCTATCGCAAGGTGGCCGCACAAGGCAGCGTCGGTGCCGGCGAAAGCTATATCAATGGCGACTGGCGCTGCGATGAGCTGGTCACGCTGGTGCGCATCCTGGTGCGCAACCGCGACCTGCTTGATGGCATGGAACGCGGCCCTGCACGTATTGGCGGCTGGCTTCTGCGTGGCTGCAACCGGCTGCGCCGCAACAGCCGCGAAGGCAGCCGTCGCAACATCGCCGCGCACTATGACCTCGGCAACGATTTCTTCTCGTTGTTCCTGTCGCCGGACCTGATGTACTCGTCCGCGTTGTTTGCCGACGAAAACACATCGCTTGAGCAAGCCTCGCAGCGCAAGCTGGACCGCATCTGCCAGCAACTGCAGTTGCAGCCCGGCGACCGCGTGATCGAGATCGGCACCGGTTGGGGTGGTTTCGCCGTGCACGCGGCGCGGCATTACGGCTGCCATGTCACTACCACCACGATTTCCGCGGAGCAGCACGCACTGGCTGCGCAGCGCGTGAATGAAGCCGGGCTGCAGGATCGGATCACTCTGCTGATGCAGGACTACCGTGATCTTGAAGGCCAATACGACAAGCTGGTCTCGATCGAGATGATCGAGGCCATTGGTGCCGAATACCTGGACACCTACATGGCTACTCTGCAGCGGCTGCTCAAGCCCGATGGCGTTGCGTTGCTGCAGGCGATCACCATCGAAGACCATCGCTACGAGCAAGCCCGGCGCAGCGTGGATTACATCAAGCGCTTCGTATTCCCCGGCAGCTTCATCCCCTCGATCAACGCCATCATGACGGCGAAGACGCGCGCCAGCGATCTGCAGCTGGTTGCACAGCAGGACTTCGGCTACTCCTATGCCCTGACCCTGCGCGCCTGGCGCCAGCGTTTCATGGCACAGCTGCCTGCAGTGCACGCACAGGGCTTCGACGCGCGTTTCTGCCGGCTCTGGGAGTTCTATCTCGCCTACTGCGAGGGTGGCTTTCTGGAACGCTCGATCGGCGTATCGCACCTGTTGCTGGCGCGGCCCGGCTATCAACCCGCAGCCAACGCCGGGCAGATCCGCTGACATGCGCCGGACCCTGCTCAATCTACTGGGCAACCAACTGGTCTGGCTATGCGCCGTGGCCGGTGCCGGGCGTGGCTGGCAGTGGCCTGCCCTGCTGGCTTCGGCGCTCTACATCGTCAGCCAGCTTTACGGCGCCGCCCAGCCGCGAACCGAGCTGCGCTTGCTGCTGCTCGCGCTGGTCTGCGCCTGGCTGGTTGACGGACTGGCGGCGGCAAGCGGCCGCGTCGACTATGCCGCAGCGCCGTTCGGCTGGGCACCGCCGCCGTGGATCATGGCGCTGTGGGCCGCGTTTGCAATGACCCTGACCTCCTCGACGGCCTTCCTGCAACGGCATTGGCTGCTGCCGGTGACGTTCGGGCTGCTGTTGGCACCGCTGGCCTATCTGTCCGCCGCACGCGGCTTTGACGTCATACATTTTGCTGCACCCGCTTGGCAGGGATTGCTGTTGCTTGGCATCGGCTGGAGCGTCGCACTGACGCTGCTGGTCACGAGCGCGCGCCGCTGGTCCCGCAGCCCAACCCAAGCTCCACTGACAGGCGCTTCCACATGAACAATCTAGGCTGGGTACTGTTGTACGCCGTAGCGATCATGCTCTGGGGCTGGGCGTGGCAGCGCCGCCATCGCAACATCGGCATCGTCGATGTGCTCTGGGCCAAAGGTCTGGCCGCTGCCGCTCTATTGCTCGCATGGCTGGGCGACGGTGCAGCGTTGCCGCGCATCAGCTTGGCCGTGCTCGGCGGGCTGTGGGGAAGTCGTCTCGCCCTGCATCTGTGGCAGCGCGTGCGACACGAGTCCGAGGACGGTCGCTACAAGTATCTGCGCGAACATTGGCAAGGCCATCAAGGCAAGATCTTCGGCTTCTTCATTGCCCAGGCGCTGTTGATAGTCCTGTTCGCGCTGCCGTTTGTCGCGGTGGCCAGCAACCCGCGCACCGATGGCTATGGCTGGGTAGTCGCAGCGGCTTTGGTGTGGTTGTTGAGCGTGCTCGGCGAATCAGTGGCGGACCGCCAGCTCGCGCGTTTCCGTGCTGAGTCAGGCAACAAAGGTCGCACCTGTCGGCAGGGTCTGTGGCGCTACTCGCGACACCCCAACTATTTCTTCGAATGGCTGCACTGGTTCAGCTACGTGCTGCTGGCCGTTGGTTCGCCGCTGTGGTGGCTGGCATGGACCGGGCCGGTGCTGATGTACCTGTTCCTGCGCTATCTGAGCGGCGTTCCGTTCACAGAGAAACAGGCGCTACGCAGCCGCGGCGAGGACTACCGCGCGTACCAGCGCAGCACGCCGATGTTCTTCCCGTGGTTTCCCCGCACTGCCAAGGAGCAATCGCCATGACCGCAGCCACGCAACTGGATTCTGTCATCCAAGCCGAGCCCGGGCTGACCGGCTGGGCCGAGCGCGGCTGGCTGCCGGATGCCGCCCTGCGCTGGGGTATGCGCCGGCTGTGCGCGCAGCGACTGGAGGAGGAATCGGAAGAAGGCCTGCAAGCACAATCGGAGCGTTTCAGCCGGCGCATTGCCGAATTGTCGAGCAGCCCGCTGGCCCTGCATGTGGATGCCGCCAATCGCCAGCACTACGAGGTACCCGCTGCATTCTTCCAGGCCTGCCTTGGCCATCGCATGAAGTACAGCAGCTGCTACTACCGCACCGGTGCCGAAACCCTGGACCAGGCCGAGGACGCGATGCTGGAGCTGTACGGTCAACGTGCCGGGCTCGCCAATGGCCAGCACATCCTTGAGCTTGGTTGTGGCTGGGGCTCGCTGACCTTGTGGATGGCCGAGCGCTACCCTGACGCGCACATCACCGCAGTCTCCAACTCACACAGCCAACGCCAGCACATCCAGGCCCAGTGCAAGACGCGCGGCTTCGCCAACGTCGAAGTGCTGACCATCGACGTCAACCAACTGCAGCTGCCGAGCGCCACCTTCGACCGCTGCGTATCGGTGGAGATGTTCGAGCACATACGCAACTACGAGCGCCTGCTTGGTCGCATTTCCCGCTGGTTGAAGCCGGAGGGCGCGTTGTTCGTGCATATCTTTGCCCACCGCACGCATATGTATCCGTTCGACACGATGGGCGAGGACAACTGGATGGGTCGCCACTTCTTCACCGGCGGGCTGATGCCGGCCGCCGATACCCTGCTGCATTTCCAGCGCGATATGCAGCTGCAGCAGCGTTGGTTGCTGGATGGCCGCCATTACCAGCGCACCGCCAACCATTGGCTGCAACGGCAGGACGCCGCACGCGGGCAGGTCATGCCGCTGCTGGTGCAGACCTACGGCAGCGACGCCGCCGCACGCATCTGGTGGCAGCGCTGGCGCATGTTCTGGATGGCTTGCGCAGAGCTGTTTGGTTACGACGACGGCCAGCAATGGCTGGTGGCGCATTACCTGTTCCGTCCCCGCTGAAGGCAGGCCCGACCATGCGAACCCTTCCGATGCTGTCGATGCTGTCCATCGCCTTGTTCGGCGCTGGTTGCAGCAACCTGGACACCCGACCGATCCCGCGCCCGGCATCGGTCGATATACCGCGCTTCATGGGCGACTGGTACGTGATCGCGCATATTCCGTCGCGACCCGAGCGCGAAGCCTTCGATGCCGTGGAAAGTTATGCCCCGCGGCCCGACGGACGTATCCAGACTACTTTCAGCTACCGCAAGGGCAGCTTCCAGGCGCCGCTGAAATCAATGCACCCCATCGGCAAGGTCGAAGCCGAAGGCAAGGGCGCAGTCTGGGGCATGCAGTTCATCTGGCCGATCCAGGCCGAATACATCATCGCCTGGGTAGACGAGGGCTACAGCCAGACCATCGTCGCCCGCAGCAAGCTCGACTATGTCTGGTACATGGCGCGCACCCCGCAGGTCTCGGCGGCGGACTACCAACGTGCGGTGGAGAGCATCAAGGCGATGGGCTACGACGTAAGCAAGCTGCGGCGGGTGCCCCAGTCGGTGCGGTGATCACGCAGGGGCTTTCATCAGCAAGCGCCTTAAAGAGCAATTGCTTAACCGTGACGCCGGAAACAAAAATTCCCGCACTGTCTGGGCGCAGCTCACACCCGGACGGCTTGCCTGATCAACCGCACCACGCTTGAACTCTGCCCCGGTTTCCCGGGGTGGTTCACCCTCACAGGCGATACAGACTATCAACGCCGTTCACTGGCACCCCGTCAGCGCAGCTCGCCATCGGCAAACCCTGCGACCATCCTGCCGCCATTGCCTGCGCATCACGCACTGCATCCGACGCCTTGGCGCGTTCATTGCGAATGCGACAGGCCTCGGGGTCTTGTGCGAAAAGGCCTCGCGCGAACATCCGGCCCTGCTCTGCCAACTTCTTGGTCTTGGGTCCGCGGACCGCAGCGAAGCGCAGCAATGCTTCATCAAGGGGACCGTCGGCCCCTTCCAGGCACCGCGCCAGATGCCAAGCGTCTTCCAATGCCTGACAGGCGCCCTGGCCCGAAGTCGGCAGCGGTGCGTGCGCCGCATCTCCGACAAGCAGCACATTTGCCCGGCTCCATGTCTGCAGCGGCTCAAGGTCGTGCACAGCGATCAGTTGGATGGAGTGCGCCGGCGTGGCCTCGATGAGGCGGGCAACAGGCGCGGGCCATCCTGCAAAAATATCCTTGATCTCTTTGCGCATATCCGCTGCGGGCGTCGCCTGAGGCAATGGCCGCGCCTGAGCGGCCGCCCAGTACACCAGATCTTTCCGGATCGCGACGCAACCGAAACGATCACCAGAGCCCCAGTAATCCTGGATCCCGATGTCGCTCACCAGCGCCTTATTCCCCTGCGCAACGCCGATCCAGTTCACAAACCCTTGATAGATTGGCGCGTTGTCGCCTGCAACAAACCTGCGCGCCACCGAGTCCATGCGGCCATCGGCGCCGATCAGCAGATCTGGGCGGATGCTCTTTCCGTTCTCGAACCGCGCCACGGCCTTGCCACTGGCATCCAGCTCAATCGCCGCCGCTCGATACCCAAATTCCACCGGGATACCTGCCCGCGCGACATGCTCCAGCAGTACCGCCTGCAAATCCCGCCGCAGGATCGTATGGGTCGGGTATCCCATCATCTGATCCAGCAGCGTGATGTCCAAGCCGCCCAACGAGTCACCCGCGGAGTCTTTGCGTTGCACCGACAATGGCCGGCCGCCTACCGCCCCGACATCCTCCAGCAGTCCCAACTCCTGCAGCACAAAGCCAGCGTTGGGCCAAAGTGTCACCCCAGCTCCCATCGTCGCCGGCCCGGACCGCCGCTCATATACGCGGAGGGCGTGACCCTGCTTGTGCAGAGCGAGCGCCACGCTCAAGCCTGCGATTCCGCCACCAAGTATTCCGATGTCCATTCCAATGCTCTCTCGTTCAATTCGCCCAGACACGCCGTTGAAGGGCGTCCATCGGACGGGAGTGCATCCTAGACCCTGCCAATTTTACGAACTAGCATGCCTGCGTGAGCAACTTTGATACCCACAACGGGATAATCATGCGCAGCAGCCTCGACCTGAATACCGTCCGCGTCTACGTGGCCGTAGTAGACGAGCAGAGCTTTTCCGGCGCGGCGCGCCTACTGGCCCTGCCATCCTCCAACGTCAGCCGTCACGTCGCCTCGCTGGAACGCAGGCTGGGAGTTCGCTTGCTGGAACGCAGCACCCGCCATCTGCGCGTGACCGAAGCCGGGAGGCTGCTTTACGAGCGCGCCAAACCTCTACTCGACACTTTGATGGCCACGGAGGAGGAACTCGGCGCAGTCCAGCGCGAACTGAAGGGGCCTCTCAGGATGTGCATGCCAAATGAAGCGCCACGGCTGCTGGCTCCTATCCTTGCCGAATTCTGCAGTCTTCATCCCGGCATTGAATTGGAATGCGACACACGTCCAACTGGCCTGGAAGTAATGCGGGAAGACATGGACCTCTCCATCGTCTTCCACCGAGGGCGCCAGGATGACAGTGCGTTTATCACCCGCGAACTCGCGACATTGCCCAGCATTGTGGTTGCAGCGCCCGCATTACTTGCGCAGACCGGGATGCCGCGCCACGTGCGCGAACTCAAATCCCTGCCTTGCATCACCACGTTGAGCGCACTAAAGGGCCAGCCATGGCAGTTTCTCGGTACTGCGGGCGAAATCGTGAAGGTGCCTGTGCGTAGCCGCTATCGCGTCAACAGTGGGGAACTTGCAGTGGCGGCAGCGCGCCAGGGCCTCGGCTTCGCAATCGTTGCCGCCTACCCATGCCAGGAAGATCTTGCCGCGGGCCGATTGAAGGAAGTGCAGCTGGATCTGAGCCCTGCACCGCTGCAGTTGCTTGGCGCCTACAGTCACCGTCATTCGGTCACCGCACGGGTTCGGGCGTTGCTGGAGTTCATCCAGGCTCGTTTGCAAGGGATCGGAGGCAATTCAAGTTGAATGCCAGATAGACCGTAGGGCATGGAGAGTTTCCCGGTTCCTCCGGACAGTGAGCGCACTACTTCTCAAAGAATCCAACGCCGGAACCGCCAAAGCCGCTGGATGTACATGGACAATCTCGGACCAAGACGCACAAAAAAACCCGCATTTCTGCGGGATTTTTATGAACTCCGGACTTGCCTGGACGCCATTGGATCAGGCGATGGTGCCGCTTATCTGACCCAAATAGTCGATACAACCATATGTTTTAAATACAATAAAAATAAATATCACATTCAAAATACCCCCATTTGTACCCCTTGATTGGTTGGATGCGGTCGGACTTACCTGGACAGCAGTGCCGTTTGTCGACGCTCACCTTAGTTGTAGATTTCCTGCTACATGGAACTGTCGCCCGGAGTCACGGGTGACTTCCGCTGCCGGCCAGAAGCGGACATCCGGCAGCCCTCAATAAACATCCATGATCTACTGCCAATCCGCTTTATCTCCGCTCAAACCGAGACCCTCGCGCGGATAGAGGATGAGCGCGGACTTCGCAGAAGGTACGCTTGGCGGAGTCTTGTTCTACCTAGGTGCAACTGCAAGATTGGGTTGTTGAAGCGTTGACCTACATCATGGCGCTTTCGCCAGTCGCGGGATCAAAGGGATGTAAACCAACGTGGCGACAAGCTCTACCAAGGTCTGAGTAACAATCACGGCGGGAATAATTGGCAAAGCTCCGGGCACAACTAGAGCCAGAGGCAACACCACCAGCGAGTTGCGGGTAGCTGCCGAGAACGCGATGGCCCTCTGGGCAGCGGCTGGTATGTTGAAACTTCTTGCTACGGCCAGGCCGACTAGGGGGGCGATAGCTGCGTAAATGAGATAGACCGGAAGCGCCGCAGCCACGGCTTGCAGTGCAGCCTCCAGCTGAGGAGTTACCGCGGCTATGACGATCAACAGGACTGCAGCTGTGGCTGGTACCGGAAGGGCGCCAGCAATTCGCTCGACCTCTTCCATACAGACGGATCTTCGGCCCAATCCCTGCAGAGTAGCAGCCAGCAATATTGGGATGACGATAAGAAAGCCAAAGGCATGCAGGAATGGACCTGGCCGAACCAGATCTGCGGCAGCCTGTCCAAGAAAGATCTTAAGGTAGAGTGGCAGCAGAATCATCTGGACAATCAAGAGGATTGGAGTTGTTGCCAGCAACAGTGGAGCGTCCGACTTGCCAAGATGCGAGAAAGTAACCACATAGTCGATGCACGGACATAGAAGTACAAAGAGCATGGCGATGGCGATCAGCGGCTGCTCCGGGAACATCGGTACCATCAATGCAACTAGCAACGGGATTGCTATGAAATTGGTGACTAGCAAGGCAGCGACGAATCGCAAATTCCTCAAGGACGCTGCTATAGATGACAGCGGCACCTGCAGGAACGTCACGAAGAGCATCGCCCCCAAGGCCGGCGTGATGAGCACCTCCAGCCGTCCCGTCCCAGGGACCTTGAGAGCCAGAAGAAAACCCATGGCCATGGCGGCGAAGTAGATCGCCGTCTGGTGCCTTTCCATTTGCTCGCGCAGGTGATGCAGCTTCACTTATAAACCCCAGATCGTTCAGTCATTCGGCCACACCTGAGCATCTCGCCGTCATCGCTTTATCCGTTTCCCAGCTCGGGCAGAAGCGTGGGTTCTTGCACGCTTTACTCTTGCGGGCCGCGTTTTCACTGCGTTTTCTCACGGATCAACGACTGATCGAGCAGGCCGGCCAGTGCACTGGGCAAAGAGTTTGATCGCTCTATCGCAGTGGATGCAGTGGCCGTTGCAGCAGTCACGCATCAGGAACGCAACTAGGTCGGACAGGGCTGCGAAGCTAGCACTGTAGATGATTGACCTGCCCGCACGGCGGCCCGCAACAAGGCCGCCATGCTCCAGCTCTTTGAGATGAAAGGACACCCTAGACGGGCTTGCATTTCCCAACTCGTGCGAAATAGATCCGGCGGACATTCCAGCCGCCCCGGCCACCACGAGCATTCGTATGATGCGCAGACGGTCTTGATGTGCAATTGCGCCAAATCCTCGCAGCGCTTCCGCCTCATTCATTTCAACTATTCATGTAATGATTAAATATAAGGGTATCCACGCGCAAAATTGGTGTCAAACGCACTTCCTCTGACATCGTCAGATCGTCTGATCTGATCTCGTTGGTTGCGTGCTGTGCCGAGCTGGACGTTGGAATGGCGCTGAAGTTCCTACAGGACAAGCCTGTCGAGATGCTCATCGCCCAGGACTATGCAGACGCCAAGGTGGCTGCCATCTGGGGTACAGCAACGTTCTACATCAACGGGAAGTCGCTGATGGCACTATCACCCACCGCGCTGCGCGCAGCGGTATCGAGCTGCGTGACCAATTCCGCGTGTCGATGCTAGATTGTCGGAAAAATGTTGCATTTGATCCTGCATCACCCCGCGTCCAAACGCATCGCGGAAAAGCACACGTCTGAGGAATGTCGGAACGCGGCGATGAGGGCAGTTGCATCAACTAAATTCGCCCTGAATTTAGGTGTTTTTCCCATTTTTATCGTGGACAATGTAGCCACGAACGCCCCTCTGGGGCAGCGTTCGTTTTCCGCCAGCATCTGGTCATCTCACTCAATGCATCGAGGCACCTCCCCCGCCATCCGGCTTCTGCTCGCACTACTTCTGGCGGTGTTTATTGCCGTGCCATCGGTCGAAGCCATGGTGTGTGGTGATCAGGGGGACGTGCATGCATTGCAGGAATCGTCGAAGCTATCGGACCCAAGAAAAGATCATGTTTCCACGCACGGACACTGTCATCACGGTGGCGTGTGCCAGGTGCCCGTTGCGTTGACTCTGGAAGAGGTTGCGACCGCATCTGAATCCCTTGCCCTGGTCGCCGCAGGCAACCTCCCATCGGACAGGCGCGACGGCTTGATCCGGCCTCCTAGGGGCTGACAGAACCGGCGTCGCTCGCCTGCTGAGCGACTAAACGGCTGCATCACCGCTGCACCCTCGGTAGTTCCCCAAACTGTGCGAATGACACAGCGCAGCGATTCACGTCGCTGTGATGGGGAGCTGCGGAAGCGGACCCGCGTGTGCTTGCCGCCCCCCCCCTCGCGCGCTTTCCTCCTGGGTAGAACCATGGCCATCTTCCTGCTTTGGGCGCATTACGTGCTCCGGGCCACCATATCTGTTTTTCTGATTTCTGCAGTTCCACCACGGCGAGTCTTGGCATGACCGGCTTACCGCGGTGGCGCAATCGTCCGGAAGTCGGTCAGATAGCGCTGATTCTCATTTCGTCGCTCTACTTCACGGCGGTGTTCAACAACGCATTCGCTCGATTCGTCATCGGTACGACAAACCAAGAGGGAGTTGCGCAGGCACTGGTACTGGGTGCGGCCCTGATCTTCATCACCGGCATTCATGTGGTGCTGTTCGCCTTGATCGGTTGGCGCTGGTCGCTGAAGCCTATCCTTTTCGTATTGGTGCCTGCGTCCGCCGCGGCGGCCTACTACGCTGACAACTACGGCATCGTTTTTGACGCCAGCATGCTGCGCAACGTGTTCAGAACGGACACGGCGGAAGCCAGTGAGCTGATGACGCTAGGCTTTGCGGGCACGATCCTCCTAAAGAGTGCGCCCCCGTTGCTTGCGCTGCTATGGGTTCGCATTCGTCCTAGCCGAAGTCTGAAGCGATTGGTGGCCGCGCGTCTGCTGCTGCTGATCATAACCGTGGGCATCAGCGGCGGTGCGGCCCTCTTACAGTTCGATGATCTGTCCTCGCTCATGCGCAACAACAAATTCGCGCGCTACCTGATCACACCCGAGAACTACATCGTATCCAGCATCCGCGTGCTCCAACAGGATCGTCGCGCTCAGCCCGGCCCCCTGGCCAAGGTGGCCGAGGATGCACGGATCGAGATGCATCCGGTAGGTTCGAAGCCTCATCTTCTGGTGATCGTGGTAGGTGAGACCGTCCGCGCGCAGAACTGGGGGCTGAACGGCTACGCGCGGCAGACAACGCCGCAGCTGGCTAGGCGCAATGTGGTCAACTACGGAGACGTGACCGCTTGTGGATCTAACACAGAGGTCTCCGTGCCCTGCATGTTCTCCGTGTATGGAAGGCGAAATTATGACCGGGATAGGATCAGGCGCTCTGAGTCGCTGCTGCATGTGCTGGAGCGTGCGGGCGTCAAGACGCTATGGCGCGACAACCAGTCTGGATGCAAAGGCGTCTGCGCAGACCTTGCGTTTGAATCCTACAGGGAACCTCCCACGCATCCGCTGTGTACGGACCAGTCCTGCCGAGACGAAGTGATGCTCAGCGGACTGCACGATGCCATTGACGACAATCCTGGAGACGTCGTGGTGGTTCTACATCAGCTTGGAAATCACGGTCCAGCCTACTTCAAACGCTACGGTGAAGAGTTTAGGACGTTCGTGCCGGACTGCCGCAGCGCTGATCTTGGAAAGTGCGCTCGAGAGGAGATCGTCAACGCCTACGACAACGCAATTGTCGCAACTGACGACTTTCTCGCAAAAACCGTTGACATGCTAGCGGCGGATTCGTCGCACGACACCGCCATGATCTACCTGTCGGATCACGGCGAGTCGCTCGGGGAAGCAAACCTCTACCTCCACGGACTTCCCTATGCGATCGCCCCATCCACACAGGTCAAGGTGCCGATGGTTGTGTGGCTGTCGGACGGCCTCCAGAAGAGCCGTGGAATCGATGCTGCATGCCTTCGGGAACAGGCAACCAAACCCCTGAGTCACGACAACCTGTTTCATTCGGTGCTCGGGCTCATGCAAGTGCAGACCAGATCCAAGGACGAAGCATTGAATCTGTTTGGCCGATGCGAGAAGTCGCTTGACCGCGCCGAGAGATGAGTGGGAAGAGATTCCCACTGGCTGCAACGTTCACACATGACGGAAGAACAAGGAATAGACGTGGCTGACACCTATGGACACCGACCTCGCGGCCCGCGCGGCGTGCTGAAGGCATTTCGATGGTCCATGCTGGGGAGTCGTGCGGCCTGGCTGCACGACTCCTCATTCCACCTCGAGGCGGTTGTGCTGTTGCTGCTTGCCCCCACAGCCTTCTGGATAGTCGAAACTCCGGTCGAGTTCGTGCTGCTGGGCTCGCTGCTGCTGGTCTTGGCGGCGGAACCGCTCAATTCCGCTGTTGAGACGGTTATAGAGAGGTACGGGCCTGAACGCCACGAACTGGCCGGACGGGCCAAGGACATGGGCTCGGCCGCTGTGTTCATGATGCTCGTCAATGCGGTGTTGGCATGGGGTGTTATCGGGCTCATGTGAAGTGCATGTTCCAATCATTACCCTAGCTCGTGGCTGGTGGGTTCTGTAGCTGTCCAACGGGTGCTTAGATCCGAACCCGTGTCGCAACGGCCTCTATTGTTATTGTATCCATGCCCAAGTCATTGATAGCCTTCCCGAATGCGTGAAACTTCCCGGAAAATTGGGCTCTACCTGATGATGCTGCTGATGGCGGCGTTTGTGGTCGTGCCCATTTCCGACACACTGGCTTGCGCGCTTGAGTCGCACGCAACGGCGAGTGCTGCACAGGATGTTGCGAGTGACCCGGATGGGAAGGCAGACCACGAGGTCCCGGCAGCCGGTTGCAGTCATGGCCACTGCCATCATTCCAATGCCAGTCTTCCTTTGGAAGCTGTGAGCCCGCCGCCGCAGGTGGTGTCGGCAGCATGGGACGCGTTTACTGGCATCAACGCCTATGCCGTTGTACTTGATGGGTTGACGCGTCCGCCCCAGGGCTGATCAGAGCTTGACCCGCGTAGTGCGGGATCTCGTTTCTTTTCACCTCTGGAAAAATCTAAATGTCGACCTCCACACGTCGGCCGCTTCAGGCGGCCGGGCTGTTCGTGGCTGTCCTGCTGGCGCTCGCGCCTGCGGGGCCTGCGTCAGCGCAAGCTTCGCCCTCCTATGAAGACCTGCTAGTTCGTCTTGATCAGCTGTCGGGCACCATTCAAGGCGTTGCATTGTCTGAAGCCGCCGATGCCCGTGTTCAACAGGCACGTGCACTCAAGAATCCGACGCTCTCCTACGACCTTGAGAACGCGCAGGGCACCGGCGCGTATCGCGGCACTAGCAACGCCGATTCGATCATCACCTTGTCCCAACCGCTGGAGCTATTCGGTCAGCGAGGTGCGCGTGTGCGTGCAGCGCAGAGCGAAGCCCAGGCCGCAGGGCTGCGTAGCGAATTGAGCCGGAGCGAAGTGGCCGCGCTCCTGGCAACGACCTATGCACAGGCCGAGAGCGCACTGAGACGCTATGAGCTCGCTAATGAAGCACTCCAGCTCATCCAGGACGACGCCGACGCCACCAGTGCCATGGTCCAACAGGGGCGGGAGCCCCAGCTCCGTGCCTTGCAGGCGCAGAGTGAAGTGTCCAATGCAAAGGCCGCGCTCGACGAAGCCTTGGCATCCCGGGATGCGGCCTTTGCGCGACTGGCAGGAGCAGCGCAGCTGGATGCATCCGTAAACGCCATCAGTGAAAGCCTGCTGGATCGTGCGCCCCCGCTGCCCATGGGCGATACCCGTGCAGCATTGGCAGTCCGGATCGCCGAGGCTGAGGCGGCGACGGCGGGCAGGCTCGTGGACGTGGAACGCAAGCGCGCGCTTCCCGACCTGAGCGCAACCGTGGCACAGACAAACTTCCGCCTCGAAAACGAGCGTGCCTACAACATCGGAGTGAGTCTCTCGATCCCGCTCTTCGACCGGAACAGCGGCGGGATTCGCGCAGCATATGCCGAGCAGCGTGCTGCCGATGCTCGGCTTGAGCAGCAGAAGCGCGAGAGTGAAGCCAACCGCCTTTCCGCGATCGCATCACTGAAGGCTTCCAACAGCAGAACGCGGGCTGCGGACGATAGCGTCACGGCCGGCGAGGAGGCCTACCGACTCGCCCGCATCGGGTTTGAAACAGGCCGCATCTCCCAGTTGGAGCTACGCAGCACCCGCTCGACCCTGATCGCTGCGCGCGCCTCTGCCGTAGACGCAAGACTGGCACGCGTCGCCGCCGAAATTGAACTTGCCCGTCTCGAAGGACGCGTCCCCTTTCTGGAGCAGAAATGAACAAGCCCCGTAACCCCATTCTCGTAGGCGCGCTGCTGCTGTCGGCCCTGGTTCTCACTGGTGGATTGACCGGCTGCAAGGGTTCCAGCGAAGCCCCCGCGACCGAAAAGGAAGCATCGGGAAAAGATGACGGCCATGGCCACCAGGAAGGTAAAGGCGAAGGTGAGGGCAATACCAAGCCCGCCGACGACCATGTCGGCGAGGAAGCTGGCGCACATGCAGAGGAAGAGGCCCCAGAGGGCGTGGTCAAGCTCACCGCAGACCAGATCAAGGCGTCCGGCGTGGGCGTGATGGCCGTAGGACGGGGCGGTGGTGCTTCCACGCGCATTGCAGGACGCGTGGAGCCCTCCATTGGTGCGCGTGCATCGGTCGCGGCAACCGTCACCGGTCGCGTTGAACGTGTCCTCGTGGCACCGGGCTCCCAGGTGAAGGCCAACCAGACGCTTGCTGTCGTGGTCAGCGGTGACGCGGCTACATTCCGTGCAGCTGCGGTCTCGGCGGGAGCCGAGGCCGAAGTCGCCCGATTGGTGTATGGGCGCGATAAGGCGCTGGTGGAGCAAGGCGTCGTTGCCCGCCAGGAGATGGAGACCTCGCGTGCGCGCTCGATCGCCGCGGAAGCGGCGGCTGCGGCGGCACGTGCCCAGGCGGCGGCCAATGGCTCGCCCGACAGTTCCGGCCGCGTGAGCATTACCAGCCCGGTGTCGGGCGTCGTCGGCAACGTGCAGGTTACGCCGGGCGGGGTGGTATCAGCGGGCAGTGTGGTCGCCGACGTTTCGAACCCGGACATGAACGAGCTGGTCTTCACCGCACCACCTGCACTGGCCTCACAGGTCGCCGCCGGTATGAAGCTGGAGGTGACCGCTCCGACGGGCGCATTCCAGGCAGAGGTCACCGGTGTGGCCGCCGACATCCGTCAGCAGGGTGGCACCACGGTGATTCGTGCGAAGCCACTGACCGCAACCTTGCCGCCTGCAGGCTCGCCGATTTCGGCGCTGGTGGTGGCCGACGGAGACGCCGATTCGCTCAGCGTACCGGCCGATGCCGTGCAGACAGTGAACGGTGCCAGCGTGGTATTTATCGAAACCCCGGAAGGCTTCAAAGCCACGCCAGTGATGGTGGGACGTCGTGCCGGCGGCAGCGTCGAGATCGTCAACGGCCTCAAAGGCGACGAGCGCATCGTAGGCACCAATGCCTTTCTGCTCAAGGCCGAACTGGCTAAGGGTGAAGCCGAGCACGGCCACTAAGGAAACCATACATGTTCACTATCATCATTGAATCAGCGGTCCGCTTCCGCTGGTTGGTGGTGTTCCTCGCCGCAATGGTGGCCAGCTGGGGTCTCTTCCAGCTGAGCAAGCTGCCCATTGACGCGGTCCCGGACATCACCAACAGACAGGTGCAAATCAATTCGATCGCGCCCGCACTGACACCGGAGCAGATCGAGCGTCAGGTGACGTATCCACTTGAGACGGCATTGGCCGGCATCCCGGGCCTGAACACCACCCGCTCGTTGTCGCGCAACGGTTTCTCGCAGGTCACGGCGATCTTCACCGACCAGACCGACATCTATTTCGCGCGACAACAGGTTGCCGAGCGCATGCGCGAAGCAGCGGAAGACTTGCCGGAAGGTGTATCCCCGGTCCTTTCACCGGTGACTACCGGTCTGGGCGAGGTGCTGATGTGGACGGTCGACTTCACCGACTACGACCCGAAGAACCTGGCACCGAAGGGGCAAGCCGGCTGGCAGGAGGGCGAGGTTTACCTAACGCCAGAAGGCAACCGACTCACAACCGCAGAAGAGCGTGCCACATACCTGCGCACCGTGCAGGATTGGATAATCGCTCCCCAAATGCGCTCCAGCCCAGGCCTTGCCGGCGTGGATACGGTGGGCGGCTATGTGAAGGAGTATGGCGTCCATCCGGATAGCGCACGTTTGGCGGCATACGGACTGGGATTGTCCGACCTCGTCCAAGCGCTTGAGCGGTCGAACGTGCAAGCTGGCGCAGGCTTTGTCCAACGCGCTGGCGAGGGCCTCGTGGTTCGCGCCGACGGTCTAGCTTTGACCACAGGCGACCTGGCGCAGGCCCCGGTGGCTACCAAGGACGGCGTGGTGATCCGTGTCGCCGACGTTGCCGATGTCGAGCTCAGTCGCGCTCCGCGTCTCGGTGCAGCCAGCCGCAACGGACACGAGGCCGTGCTGGGTACGGCGCTGATGATCGCTGGCGGCAACAGCCGCACCGTCGCTCAGTCCGCTGCGGACCGGCTGGTAGAGGTGAACAAGTCGCTTCCGCCAAACATCTTTGCCGTGCCCGTGCTGGACCGAAGCCAGCTCGTCAACTCCACCATCAAGACGGTTGCCAAGAACCTGACCGAAGGCGCACTGCTGGTCGTGGTGGTGTTGTTCCTGCTGCTGGGCAACCTACGTGCCGCGACCATTACGGCACTGGTGATTCCGCTGTCGTTCCTGTTTGCCGTGATCGGCATGAACCGGTTCGGGATCAGCGGAAACCTGATGAGCCTAGGTGCGTTGGACTTCGGCATCCTCGTGGACGGCGCGGTCATTGTCATTGAATCCACGCTGTTGATGCTGGGTCAGCGCCGCGTCGAACTGGGCAGGCCACTGACTGCCACGGAGCGGATGAAGGTGGCCACGGAATCGGCCAAAAAAATGGCGCGCCCTGCGGCTTTCGGCCAGTTAATTATTCTGCTGGTCTTCCTGCCGATCATGACGTTGGAAGGTGTCGAAGGAAAAACCTTCCAGCCAATGGCGGCTACCTTCATGCTGGCGCTGATGGGCGCGTTCATTTTCTCCTTTACCCTGGTGCCGGCACTGACCGCCCTCTGGGTGCGGGAGCCGAAGATGAAGCCGGGCGAGGAGCTCCATCACGGCGAGCACGAGACCAAACTCATCAAGGTGCTGCGCACCCGGATCGAGCCTGTGATTGAGCGGGCTGTCGCCATGCCGCGCGTGGTGCTGGGTGGCGCGGTGCTCACCCTGGCTGTGGGTGTGACCTCCTTCATGATGTTGGGCCGTGAGTTCATGCCTACGCTGGATGAGGGCAACCTGGCCATGCAGGCGCTGAGAGTTCCTTCGACCTCGTTGGAGCAGTCACTGGCCATGCAGTTGGCACTGGAGAAAGCCATTGCCAAGGAGCCGGAAGTGGAGACGGTGTTCTCCCGGACAGGTACCGCGGAGGCGGCCATCGACCCGATGCCCACCAACATATCCGACAGCGTGATCGTGCTGAAGCCCAGAAGCGCATGGCCGGATCCGAAACTTTCGAAGGATGAGCTCGTCGGTCGGTTCGAGTCCGTGGCCTCGAAGCAGCTCGGCAACAGCTTCGAGTTCAGCCAACCCATTGAACTGCGCTTCAACGAGCTCATCTCCGGTGTGCGCACCGATCTTGCCGTGATGATTTACGGTGATGACTTCGGTGATCTGCAGAAGGTTGCAGACCAGGTGGCGCTCAAGCTGCGTAGCGTCCAAGGCTCGGCGGATGTACGGGTCGAGCAGATCTCCGGCCTGCCAACCCTGAACGTCAAGATCGACCATCTTGCAGCTGCGCAGTACGGGTTGACCGCGGCCGATGTGAGCGACGCTCTGTCGACTGGCATCGGCGGCACTGCTGCGGGAAAGATCTTCGAGGGTGATCGCCGCTTTGACGTGGTGGTGCGCTTGGATGATGCCGCCCGCAACAATCCGGATCAGCTCAGCTCGTTGCCCATTGCCACACCCTCCGGTGCGGTAATACCGCTTTCGTCAGTCGCCCGGATCACCATAAGCGAAGGACCCAATCAGATCAGTCGCAACAACGGCAGCCGTCGCATCGTGGTGCAAGCAAACGTCCGTGGGCGTGACCTAGGCGGGTTTGTTGGCGAAGCGCAGACGGCGGTAGCGGACGTGAAGCTGCCTGCAGGTTCCTATCTCACTTGGGGCGGGCAGTTCGAAAACCTGCAGCGGGCAGAGAAGCGACTGGCGGCGGTGGTTCCGGTTGTGTTCCTGTTGATTGGTGCACTGCTGTTCATGGCGCTCCGTAGCGCCAAGGAAGCCATTCTCGTGTTCAGCTGCGTACCGCTGGCGCTGGTGGGCGGCATCCTGGCTTTGTTGCTGAGGGGGATGCCGTTCTCGGTGTCTGCCGCCGTGGGGTTCATTGCGGTGTCTGGCGTTGCCACGCTGAACGGCCTGGTGCTGATGCAGGCCATCCGAGAACGGCTTGATGCAGGTGATGCACCGCTGGTGGCGTCTCTCAACGGCGCAGCGAGTCGTATCCGCGCCGTCCTCACCACTGCGCTGGTGGCCATTGTCGGCTTCATTCCCATGGCCATCGCCAGCGGTTCGGGTGCAGAGGTCCAAAAGCCGCTCGCTACCGTCGTTATTGGTGGCTTGCTTACCGCGACCATTCTCACGTTGCTGGTGCTTCCCACCTTTGCTGGCCGCATGGCTAAGCCAAGCACCGCTGCCGTAGGAAAGGACAAAGATCACTGATTAGCTGACACCGCGCTCGGGCGCAGAATCTGCTGCGCCCGAGCCTTGAATGCTCAGATCACAATCGGAGAATAGAGATGAGCCAAGCAACAGAAAGCGGCGCATCCCCGAATAAGGGAGACGCCCATTCCCATGACGGCCTGCTTGGAGCCAATGCAGAGCTGATGTTCGCCATAATCTGCGGGCTACTGCTCGTGACCGGCTTCATAATTGAGAAATCGGGTGCGTTCAGGATCGCATGGTTGCCTACGGCGTTGTACATGCTTGCCTACGTGTTCGGTGGATGGTTCACCCTGCGCGAAGCAATTGAGAACATTCGACAGAAGCGTTTCGAGATCGATACGCTCATGTTGGTGGCAGCAGCAGGCGCCGCCACCCTTGGAGCCTGGGCAGAGGGCGCATTGCTGCTGTTCCTCTTCAGCCTGGGTCATTCGCTGGAGAACTACGCCATGGGGCGCGCCAAGCGCGCCATCGAGGCCCTCGCCAAACTGGCACCGGAGACTGCCCTGGTGGTGAAGGAGGGCGGACCTGTGGAAGTGCCGGTCGCCGCGCTGCAGCTTGGTGACATCGTGCTGGTAAGAGCGAATGATCGGTTGCCGGCTGATGGCTTCGTGGTCAAGGGATCCAGCAACGTCAACCAGGCACCGGTGACAGGTGAGAGCATCCCGGTGGACAAACATCCGGTGCCTGACGCCGAAGAAGCGAGGCGCCGTCCCGATGCAGTCGACATGGCGTCGAGAGCGTTTGCCGGCACCATCAACGGCTCCGGAGCGTTGGAGGTGGAGGTTACCCGGCGCTCTACGGAATCCGCGCTTGCACGCGTGGTCAAGATGGTCAGCGAGGCCGAGACACGAAAATCACCCACCCAACGTCTTACAGACAAGTTTGAGCGCATCTTCGTTCCCTGCGTTCTGGTGCTTGCCAGCGTTCTACTGTTTTCCTGGGTGGTGATAGACGAGCCGTTCCGTGACAGCTTCTACCGGTCCATGGCCGTACTGGTTGCTGCCAGCCCGTGCGCACTGGCCATTGCCACCCCCAGTGCTGTTCTAGCCGGCATCGCACGCGCTGCACGTAGCGGGGTGCTGATCAAGGGCGGTGCGCCGCTTGAGGAGCTTGGCATGGTGACGACAATCGCCTTCGACAAGACCGGCACCCTGACCGAGGGCAAGCCCCGCGTGACCGACATTTTTGTGACGGAGGGCGTAACCGAGAAAGAGTTGCTAGAGGTCAGCGTCGCCGTGGAGGCGCTGAGTGACCATCCGTTGGCGGCCGCCATCGTTGCTGATGGGAAGACGCGCCTTTCCGGGCCGGTCACGTTGGTGGCCAATGAATTCGAGAATCTCGCCGGACGAGGAGTGCGTGCGGATGTTGGTGGGCAGACTGCCTGGATCGGGAAGGCGGAAATGTTCGGGGCTGACGGGGTTCCGGCTTTGGGCCCGTCCGCCAAAGAAGGCATCGATGTGCTACGCAGTCGCGGGCGAACGACGATGGCGGTGCGGCTGGGCGATAGGGATCTGGGCGTCATCGGCTTGATGGACACCCCGCGGGCAGAGGCACGCCAAGCGCTGGACAAGTTGCGTGGACTGGGCGTGAGTCAGATGATCATGATCTCCGGTGATCACCAACTCGTCGCGCAATCCGTAGGCAGAGACGTCGGGGTAGATCAAGCGTGGGGCAACCTCATGCCGGACGACAAGGTCTCCGCCATACGGGAGATCAAGGCAAGCCAAAGGATTGCAATGGTTGGCGATGGCGTCAATGACGCGCCCGCCATGGCCAGCGCCAACGTGGGTATCGCGATGGGTGCGGCTTCATCCGATGTCGCCTTGGAAACGGCGGATGTTGCGCTCATGTCAGAGGACCTGCGGCAGGTCGCTTTTTCCGTGGCGCTCAGTCGACGTACCAAAAGTGTTATTCGCCAGAATCTTTACGTGAGCCTCGGCGTGGTTGCCTTGCTCGTGCCTGCCACCGTCATGGGTTTGGGCATAGGCCCCGCCGTGGCGGTGCATGAGGGGACCACGCTGTTGGTGGTGGTCAATGCACTGAGGTTGCTTGGATTCCGGGAATCCTAATCGTGGAAATTCTGCTGATTGACAGCGACCGGCAAGTCGTCCGGAACGTACTTGGCGAGATCGAAACCAAGCATCACAGCGTGGACGTTGCGCTGGATGGTGTAACAGGCCTGCACTTGGCCGTGTCCAACCACTACGACGTCGTCGTCGTGGGGTGGGAACTCCCTCGCATCAGCGGGCTGGACTTGGTGAGAAGCCTGCGGAGGGATCATAACGCGTCTGTTCCGGTACTCATGCTGGCGACTAAGGCGGATCTCGCTAGCAAGATCAATGCATTTCGCTCAGGTACGGATGACTACCTCACCAAACCCTTCGAACTGCTTGAGCTTGAGGTTCGCTTGGAGGCATTAGTCGCCCGCTCTCGCGGAAGGGTTGGAATGCGTCAACTCACGGTGGGCAACTTGACCATGGACCTGACGACGCTGGAGGTGTTCCGTGCAGGGAGGCGACTTCATCTCTACCCTGCATCCTGGAAGCTTCTGCAAGTTCTGATGCGGGAGAGTCCAGGAGCTGTGTCTCGGGAGCAACTTGAACGCGCAGTCTGGGGGCATCAGGCGCCTGACCATGACCTGCTCCGTTCGCAGATATCCAGTCTGCGTAAGATTGTTGACGGGCCATGCGAAGAGAAGTTGATCCATACGTTGCCGCGTTTTGGCTACAGGCTCTCTATCCAATCCTCAATCGAGGCACGAGCGGTACTGCTGGAGGGGCTCAGTCGAAGTGAATAAGCGGATTCTCGTCACCTCTGAAGGTGGATCCAGTCGCCAGCTGTTCGCACTCGAGGTCAGTCATGAAGGGTAGATACCGAGCGGTCGTGCCACTGGCTGCATTCGTCGCCGCATCTGTGTGGGGCATGCTGGCAATGCAGCCGCTTGCACCCAATCCGCACGAATCGATGATGTGGATTCCTGCCACTGTCGCCGGCGGGGGCCTGGTCATGGCGTGGGTCGCTGCAGTTGTTGCTGACCTGGCGGCGGCTTCTCAGATTAGCTCCGCCGCACGTGCATGGTTGTTCCCGGGGAGTGGCGTCATGATAGCTGCGCTGGCATTGCTTGCCGTCATGACCTCGACGGCACGAATGAGAGAGGTGTTTGAACTTGTGGTGCTATGTGCTGCATTTGTTCTCGTACTGATCGCATCAACAACATCCGTTTGTGCGTCCGTCCGATACAAAGCGCGCATAACCGCATCAACTTCCGTAATGGTGATGCATTCGATTGCTTTTGCATTTTCCGCATTTCTTTCAGCATCTAACCCTCCAGAGGCGGGGGCATTAAGCGAAGGTTGGTTCGCCGCATCCATTCTTGCTTGCGGTATTTCCGCGGTCTTCGTATCGACATACTGGGTTGCGGCATTACGTGATCCCTCTCTGTCCTTCTCACCCATGTTGCGATCGCTCGTTCGATTCATAACAGGGGAAGCGACGGCTAAAGAGTGGTGCAGCAAGCACCTTATTCGATCTCGCAGTGACCCTTCTGTAAGAACACGGCGCGGCGGCAAGTCACGAAGGAGAACGCGGCCAGTGCAGCGGAGACGATGAGGATGCTACTCTTGTTGCACCACGACCTCATTGGGGGCCCCAAGTGATACCGCCTCTCGCTGGACAACCGCGAGCTACTGCCGGTCAAGGTCGAGCTGCCCCCTGTCACACCCCGGACGCGGAGGATGAGTATCTTTGTTCTCCTTAAGGATTCGACGCACACGTCATCGAACGAAGCATAGGTCGATGCCAGAGGACTTCCATGTGCCGGGCAGAAAACAGTCTCGCAAAACTTTATTGCCGGGATTGGCTTAGTAAGAACGAGATTTAATGCCAAAACCTAGCCAAGACCCTTTCTGATCGGCCAAAAGCAGACATCCCCCCCGATAGACACCCTGAATCCCGAAATCCCCTAGTCCTCGTTCGCGATCGCTGGATCCGCCATCCCACCTTGCAAGGTGGGCACTCATTGCGTGCGTGGCGAGCTTATCTACCGGAGGCGGCTCGGCTTTCTTCGTCCTGCCTTTCGATCTGACCACCGATCGATGTTCCGCGCACCGCTTACGCGCGCAGGCTTTGGGCTGGGTGTGGTTAGACAACGGCTATCTTTGGCTAAGAGCGACGTGTGCTCGCGATGCATCTTTCCTTTGCATTCATGGCGACGTCGGGGTTTGTCGCGATGTATGTGCGGGGTGCCAATGCTCCCATTGCAACGAGACTGCTAGCCATGGAGCTGTGCGGAGTAGGCAACGGAACTACTGGCGTCCATCGCGTGCGTTACCGCGCACCTGCTTTTGGTCCCCACTGAAATTTCCAGCGCATAGCGTAAGCGAGGCGAACGCTAGAACTTTCCGCTGTCGTGACTGTCCGATCTAGTGGTTTTATCGCGCCATCGCCCAACCCGCCATGCCAACTAGCAACACGACCAGGACCGGAGGTGTACGCACGACGACCAGTAGCCCGAATGCCACCAACGTCACCGCAACATCCCATCGATTATGGATTGCGCTTGTCCACACCGGATCGTACAACGCAGCCAGCAGGATTCCGACCACCCCGGCGTTGACGCCGGCAATCGAAGCCTGCAAATCCTTGCGGTAGCGCAAAGACTCCCAGAACGGCAGGACCCCCACGAGGATGAGTACGGCGGGCAGGAAAATGACTGCCAACATCGCAAAGCCACCTACCCAGCCACCTAGCGGTCCGTCGGCCATTGCCCCTAAGTACGCTGCAAGAGTGAATAGAGGACCTGGCACAGCCTGTACCGCACTGTACCCGGCAAGCAGATCCGCAGTGCTTACGGTGCCGCTCTGCACGACCGCAGTTTGCAACAAGGGCAAAACAACATGGCCGCCGCCAAAGACCAGAGCGCCGGCGCGGTATACGCCCTCCAGCAGAACAGCCAGGGGGGAATTGCTCGTAGCCGCCCACATCGGCAGCAGAGCAAGTAGCAGCACGAACAATGTCAGTGCCACCGTGCCAGTTCTTCGCGAGACGGGATAGCTGCATGGGGACTGATCGGATGCCGGTTCGATTTTTAGCGCCCAGCGACCGAGTAGCCCACTGAAAATGATCACTGCCATCTGGCCGACGACCGAGGGCAATACCGACGTCGCCACGGCGGCGAAGAACGCCATCCCTACTCGCAAACGGTCCGTACACAGGGATCGGGCCATTCCCCATACGGCTTGCGCTACCACGGCAACTGCTACGATCTTCAGGCCATGCAGCCAGCCGGATTCAACGATGCCTTGGTATCCGGCAACTCCCAAGGCAAACAGAATCATCAGCACGGCCGATGGCAGGGTAAAGCCCGCCCAAGCGGCTAGCAGACCGGGCCAGCTTGCGCGGCACAAGCCCAACGCCATTCCTACTTGGCTGCTGGCGGGACCTGGCAGTAATTGGCAAAGGGCCACCAGATCGGAGTAGCTGCGGTCGGTCAGCCAACGGCGGCGCTCGACGAACTCAAGACGGAAGTAGCTCAAGTGTGCGATCGGACCGCCGAACGAGGTCAGGCCTAGTCGCAGGAACGCCAGGAAGACGCGCCAAGCGCTTTCCTTTGTTGTGGGATCGAGCGACGACACTAGGCATGGTCTCCTGCAGTTATTAGCGAGGGTTAGCTCAACCCGGAAAAGGCTTTACGGCATCGAAGTCCAGACGTGTCCGCTTCGGTCACAAGCGGTAGTCAATGCAAGCTCCGAAAAAATCCCAATTCCCTGCCCTGCTGAGCAATTCCTCCGGCCACGATGACTACAAGTGCTTAACCATGAATGCTGCGGTCCCCGGACATATGTTTGCGAACTGCTGCGATCGACTGATCGATTCAGGCGCTTCGACCCGTGACGTATGTCTGTATCCGCAACGTTCGAATAGAGGTGCTGCAGTGCCCGTCTGTAGGAACAGTTCTGTGACCCCCTCCTTGGCTGCCATTTGTTCTGCATGGCTCACCAGCACCGAACTGTAGCCCAGTCCTCGGTGACTCTGGACGACTGCAAGGGAGCGCAGCAAGCCGGCAGGCAGGTACAGCTCGATACCGACAACACCAATGAGTTCACCCTTCTCGTGGAGCCCACCAAAGATCTTGCGTCCGCCGCCTTCCAGGTCACTCACTGGCAAACCGGCGTCCACCAGCATGGACACGACCGTGGCGTTCAAGGCAACAGGCGCGAAAGTAGTCATTGCGTGTCCTGCATGGGTTTGGCCATCTGGCGTTGATCAGGATTCAGGACGATTGCCGTGCTCATCGATGACAACTTCACCGTCTTCTTTCATAAATGGAGCAGCTATTGCTGGCAATATCTCAAGGACGACTTCAGAGGGGCGAGCAAGTCGCACGCCCAGATCGGTTTCCACAAATGGTCGATTGATCAGGATCGGATGAGCCAGCATGACATCAAGCAATTGATCGTCGCTTAAAGCTGGATCGGCCAGACCGAGCGCTTCGTAAGGAGTGCCCTTCTGCCTGATCGCCTCGCGTGCGCTCAATCCGGCCTGGCCGATCAGGTAGGCCAAGCGTGTCTTGGTTGGGGTTTCGATCAAGTAGTCGACGATCACCGGTTCGATGCCCGCATGTCTGATCAGGGCAAGAACGTTCCTGGAGGTTCCGCAGTTGGGATTGTGGTAGATCGTTGCCTTCATGCTGCGGCTCCCGCTGTTGCAGAGGATTTGGCTCCGGACGCTGTCGCCAGAGCGGCGGCGGCTGCGTCACCTTTGCGCTCGCTGTAGCGATCAACCAGATAGTCACTGCGATCTCTGACCAGCAACGTGAATTTCACCAGCTCTTCCATTACATCCACAACCCGGTCGTAGTACGGAGATGGCTTCATTCGACCTCGCTCGTCAAATTCCTGCCAAGCCTTGGGTACTGACGATTGGTTCGGGATGGTGATCATGCGCATCCAACGGCCCAGCACGCGCAACGCGTTCACCACATTGAAAGATTGTGAGCCTCCGCTGACCTGCATCACTGCGAGTGTGCGGCCCTGGGTTGGGCGAATGCCAGCGTCCTCCAGCGGCAACCAGTCGATCTGATTCTTGAACACGGCGGTCATCGTCCCGTGACGTTCCGGACTGATCCAGACCTGACCTTCTGACCACGTGGAGACTTCACGCAGCTCGATCACTTTGGGGTGATCGGCCGGTACCGCGTCCAGCATCGGCAGTTCGTGTGGATCAAACAGCCGAGTATCCGCGCCGAAGTGTTCCAGTAGGCGCTGTGCCTCCAAAGCGAGCTTCCGGCTGAAGGACTGTGGACGCAACGAACCATAGAGAATCAGGATGCGCGGTCGATGCTTGCTCGGATCAGCCACATCAAGGTCTGAGCACGAAGGCGACTGCAGGGACTCGGCATGGATGTTCGGGAGATTGGGCATAACTTGTTCCTTCTCTTTATTTCCATTATTCTAGATCTATGGAACATAAAACTGCAACGCGAGCTCTAGCAGCCCTCGGTCATGGCACAAGGCTGTCGATCTACCGTTTACTTGTCGAAGCAGGTCGCGGCGGCAAGCTGGCCGGTGAGATCGCCGAGGCACTTGCCCTCCCCGGTGCCACGCTGTCCTTTCACCTGAAAGAGCTGGCTGCTGCGGGCCTTGTCACTTCCGAGCAACTCGGTCGAACCATCTGCTACCGTGCAAACTTTGATGCCATGACAAGTCTGGTCGAGTACCTGACAGAAAACTGTTGTGCTGGCGATCAGTCCAGCAGCACGCCCGGCTGCTGCTGATGAACGACGTGGCTGAGATGCGCCCTGAGCGCATGTCATTTCTGGATCGCTTCCTGACCGTCTGGATTTTCCTGGCCATGGCGGTTGGCGTGGGGCTGGGCATCATTTTCCCTGGCCTGCAGCACCAGGTAGACGCGTTGACCATCGGCACTACGAACGTGCCAATCGCTATCGGGCTGATCTTGATGATGTTCCCCCCACTCGCCAAGGTTGACTACGCGCAGCTGGGCGTGGTGTTCAGGGATAAGCGGGTATTGGCGCTATCGCTGGTTCAGAACTGGGTGATTGGCCCAGTTCTGATGTTCGCCCTGGCAGTGATATTTCTACGCGATCAGCCGGGTTATATGACCGGGGTGATCCTGATAGGGCTGGCCCGCTGCATCGCAATGGTCCTGGTATGGAACCAGCTTGCGAAAGGCGACAACCAGTACGTTGCCGGCTTGGTGGCGTTCAATTCAATCTTCCAGATCGCGTTGTTCAGCGTCTATGCCTGGCTGTTTCTCTCCGTGTTGCCGACGGCATTGGGCCTGCAAGGCGTGGTGCTCAACATTGGATTCTGGCCAGTTGCGGAAGCTGTCCTGATCTATCTCGGCATCCCATTCGCTGCCGGTTACCTGGTACGTCGATCGTTGACCAAATCAAAAGGACTTCACTGGTACGAGCACCGGTTTCTACCTGCGATCGGCCCGATAACGCTAGTGGCCCTGTTGTTTACGATCGTGGTGATGTTCGCAATGAAGGGGGGCGATGTGGTCAAACTCCCCCGGGATGTTTTGCGGATAGCCGTTCCACTGACGATCTACTTTTTGGTCCAGTTCATAATCAGCTTCTTCATGGGCAAGCTGATCGCTAAAGACTACCCGCGCACAACCGCCATCGCCTTCACCGCTGCCGGCAACAACTTCGAACTGGCTATCGCGGTGGCAGTGGCTGCGTTCGGCATCAGTTCGCCGGTCGCATTCGCAGCCGTCATAGGCCCGCTGATAGAAGTGCCGGTTCTGATCATCTTGGTGAACGTGGCACTGCGCCTGAAGCAACGCTGTTTCTCCTAGATCCCCCGCAAGAAAACGCATGTGGCGGGGAAACGTTGGCTAGAGCCAACAGGTAGTCGTCCATACCCGCGAGGGATTCCGAGTCTTTCACAAAGGCATTGGACGTCCTCCGTGAGGATTCTCCTGTTGCTCGCGCCTATATCGACAAAAGCCTAGAAAGCCATTTACCCTAATGGAATGTACCGTACGTCGGCCACTTCCGATCTGCTTCGTGTCAGCCTCTTTGCGCTGCTGGCCATAGTTTCGTTGGTGCGTCCGATGTTGAACCTGATGGGTGACCTACACTCCACAGATCACGCGATCGTTGAAGCCGCTGAGCATGGCCATCACCACCCTGGCGAACCTGATTCGGATTCCGATCCTGAGCATGCCAAGGGGCCGCATGCCCTGCTCCACTCGGTTGACGCCAATGGTGCAATCAACCTCTGCAACCACAGTCACTGGACTCCATCAGGTGTTCCAGATACCACGGTCCCGCCTCTAGACGTCTATTGGCGTCCTTCGCAACAACCCTCTACACCCTTCAGACCTCCAATCGTTTGACGAATCCGGCCGCCTTATAGCGGCCTGACAGTGCTGGTCGCAATTTGCGGCCGGCTGCGCTATTCGTCGAACAATCGGAGAAGATCCCGTGAATTTGCGTTGCATGTGGGTACTGACTTTGGTCGGTACCTGCAGCGTTGCCCCGTGCGGCTTCGCTGCTGAACCTTTGCGCCTGGAGGAAGCCGTTGCCCGCGCTCTCCTGGCGAATCCCACAATCCAAGTCGAAGTCGCCCGCCTGGAGGCGGTACGTAATCGTGCAAACCGAGAGGCCCTTCCCGCTCCCTATGTAGTGGGAGCCGATTTCGAAAACGTTGCCGGTACCGGCGGGCTGAGCGGTGTTGACTCAGCTGAAACCACCTTGCGCATTGGACGCGTCCTTGAGTTGGGTGGGAAGCGTGATGCCCGCGCCGCATTGGGTGATGCAGAGATCAACCTTCAGCGAGGCGCTGAAGGCGTGGCCAAACTCGACATCACCAATAGCACTACGCAGAGATTCATTCAGGCCGCTGTCGCTCAGGAGCACGTGGAGAACGCCGAAGAACGGGTTCGCCACGCGAACAGCACGCGTCGAGAAGTTGCCAGGTGGGTGCAGGCAGCACGTAATCCGGACACCGACCTTCGGGCCGCAGAGATTACATTGGCCGATGCCGAACTGAAGCACGAGCTGGCGCTTCAAGCCCTTCAGGGAGCCAAGGCACGCCTTGCTGCCAGCTGGGGAGCCCTCACCCCGGACTTCGATACCGTTATCGCGGATCTGGACACCCTGCCCCCACTCGCGGATTTCGGAATCTTGGCCGGCCGCCTGCCGCAGACACCGCAACAGCGTCTTGCGCAGCTCGAAACAGAGTCTATTGCGGCTCGTCGTCGGATTGCAGTTGCGAGTGGAAAGCCTGATGTGAACGTCAGTCTTGGCGTTCGTCGTTTGGAAGCTACGGGTGATCAGGGGCTGGTGATGTCCTTCTCCCTGCCACTTGGAAGCCAACGCCGCGCGTCCTACTCCGTTGCTGAAGCCGATGCGGATCTGGCTGCTGTGCATGCTCGCGCCCAAGTCACAGGTTTGGAACAACGCCAGCAATTGTTCGATCGCTATCAGTTGATGCAGCAAGCCCGCTCGGAAGTGGAAGCGCTTCGCGCCCGGATGCTACCCAAAGCGCAGGAGGCGATCAGCCTGACGCGCCGTGGCTTTGAAGCCGGTCGATTCTCTTTCCTCGCGCTTGCGCAAGCCGAGAAGACCCTGTTCGACCTGCGCGAACGCGAGGTCGAAGCGGCCGCTCGCTATTACACCCTTCTGGTCGAGGTTGAACGCCTGACCGCTCAATTTCCGGATGCCTCCCAATGAAGCGTTATGCATTCCTGATCCTGCTACCGCTGATGCTCGCCGCCTGTGGCGACAAGCCGAACGCTGTACCTGCTGCAGAGGACGGCTCGGTAGCTGCCGGCGCCGACTATGAGCGCGGCCCTCATCGTGGCCGAATGCTGCGCGATGGCAACGTCGCCATCGAGGTGACGGTGTACGAAACCAACACGCCGCCGCACTTCCGCCTGTATGCATACCGGGACGATAAACCGATCGCCCCGGGTGAGGTAACCGCCAGTATGGAGGTCGCGCGACTCGACGGCGAGGTCAACGCCTTCGCCTTCAAGGTGGAGAAAGACTATCTAGCCGCGAGTGCCGAGGTTGTGGAGCCGCATTCGTTCGACGTGAAGGTCAATGCCACGCTCGGCGGAAAAGCCCATAACTGGACCTACGCGTCCTATGAAGGTCGAACCACCATTGATGCTGAAGCGGCAAAGGATGCCGGCGTTGTCATTGAGACCTCAGGTCCAGCAACGATTCGTGACACCGTTCAATTGATGGGAACGGTCGCGCTGAATGAGAACCGTCTTGCTGCAATCAAAGCAAGGTTCCCGGGAATCGTTCGTGCGGTGCAGGTTCAAGTGGGCGACCGCGTTGCACACGGGCAAACCCTGGCGACGATCGAGGGCAACGAGAGCATGCGTACCTACGCCGTGACCGCCCCGTTTGATGGCGTCGTGCTGACGCGTACAACCAACGTGGGCGATGTGGCTGCCGACAACACCTTGATCGAAATAGCCAACCTGGGCGAGGTATGGGTGGATCTGCGGGCCATCGGCACCGACGCCGAGCGCTTGGCGGTCGGCCAGGCTGTACTGGTTCGCTCGGCGACCGGCGAGACCACCGTGGAATCCACCATTGCCTCGCTGTTGCCAGTGGCATCTAGCGGGCAGAGCGTGGTCGCCCGCTTGAGTCTGCCCAACCCGGATGGCCGTTGGCGGCCTGGAATGACGGTCGCAGCCGAAGTGACGTTGTCTTCCGAAGAAGTGCCGCTTGCGGTGAAGGAGTCCGGCCTGCAGCGATTTCGCGATTTCACCGTCGTGTTTGCGCAGGTGAAGGACACCTACGAGGTACGCATGCTTGAGCTGGGTCGCAGGGACGGCGAGTACGTCGAGGTACTGGGCGGGCTGAAGCCCGGGACACCCTACGTCGCAGAGCAAAGCTACTTGATCCGCGCAGACATCGAAAAGTCCGGCGCCAGCCACGACCACTAAGGAACGGCCATGCTCGAACGAATCATACGAGCGTCGATCGCTCACAGATGGCTGGTGCTACTCCTAGTGCTTGGGCTGTGTGGCCTTGGCATCTGGAACTACAACCGGCTCCCCATCGATGCTGTGCCAGACATCACCAACGTCCAGGTGCAGGTCAACACCGAAGCACCCGGCTACTCGCCATTGGAGGCAGAACAGCGCGTCACGTTCCCTGTCGAAACAGCATTGGCCGGCCTGGCCAAGCTTGAGTACACCCGTTCGGTTTCCCGCTACGGTCTTTCCCAGGTCACGGTGGTGTTTGAGGATGGAACCGATATCTACTTCGCCCGTCAGCAGGTCGCAGAACGCCTGCAACAGGCGGCCTCTGCCCTGCCCTCTGGCTTGAAACCTTCGCTGGGACCGGTTGCCACCGGCCTGGGCGAAATCTTCATGTACACGGTCGAAGCGGAGCCCGGTGCAGAAGACACCTGGACACCCATGGCACTACGCACACTGCAGGACTGGGTCGTGCGCCCGCAGATGCGCCACCTCAAGGGAGTCACCGAGGTCAACACCGTTGGCGGGTATGTTCGCCAATTCCACGTCACCCCTGACCCCTCGAAGCTTCAGGCCTACGGTCTGACCATGCAGGACGTTCTTGATGCAGTAGATCGCAGCAATGCCAACGTCGGTGCCGGCTATATCGAACGATCAGGCGAGCAGTACCTGATCCGTGTGCCCGGCCAGGTGGCGGACATCGCCGGGCTTCGGAAAATTGTGGTGGCCACACGCGACGGACTTCCGTTGCGCGTAGGCGATGTTGCCGAAGTGCTTGAGGGCAGCGAACTCCGTACGGGTGCCGCTACCAAGGATGGCAAGGAAGTGGTGCTTGGCACCGTGTTCATGCTGATCGGGGAAAACAGCCGGGAAGTCGCACAGCGAAGCGCTGCGAAGCTCATGGAAATTGACAAGACACTGCCTGAGGGGGTTCGTGTACACGCTGTATACGACCGCACTGAACTGGTTGACCGCACCATCGAAACCGTTCGCAAGAACCTGCTGGAAGGTGCCCTGCTCGTCATCGCTGTGCTGTTCCTGCTGCTAGGGAACTTGCGCGCAGCGTTGATCACCGCCGCGGTGATCCCGTTGACCATGTTGTTGACGATCAGTGGAATGGTGCAGAACCGCGTCTCGGCGAACCTGATGAGCCTGGGTGCGTTGGACTTCGGCCTGATCGTTGATGGTGCAGTAATCATCGTGGAGAACTGCCTGCGTCGTTTCGGCGAGCAACAGCATGCATTGGGACGCCTTCTCACCCGTCAAGAGCGATTTGAGCTTGCTGCTAGTGCGAGCGCTGAAGTGATCAAGCCAAGCTTGTTCGGCTTGTTCATCATCGCCGCCGTCTACATCCCGATCTTCGCCCTGTCCGGGGTGGAAGGAAAGATGTTCCACCCGATGGCGTTGACGGTGATCATCGCGTTAACCGGAGCGATGGCGCTATCGCTGACGTTCGTGCCGGCGGCAGTGGCCCAGTTCGTGACCGGGAAGGTCTCGGAGAAGGAAACCCGAGCGATGCGTGAGGTAAGCCGTTTCTACGGTCCCTTGCTGGACAAGGTCATGTCTGCACGCAAGTTGGTGGTGGCGGCTGCAGTTGTTCTCATTGTTCTCTCAGGCACACTAGCGACCCGTCTGGGCACTGAGTTCATCCCGAACCTGGATGAGGGTGATATCGCTCTGCATGCCCTGCGTATTCCAGGCACGAGCCTGACCCAAGCGATTGGCATGCAGCGGCAACTGGAAGCTCGGATCAAGGAGTTCCCGGAGGTGGATGAAGTTGTAGCCAAGATCGGTACCGCCGAGGTGGCCACCGATCCGATGCCGCCTTCGGTGGCTGACACCTTCATCATGTTGAAGGACCGCAGCGAATGGCCAAACCCACGTAAACCCAAGGCTGAACTCATTGCCGAGCTGGAAAAGGCCGTGCGCGCCATTCCCGGCAACAACTATGAGTTCACCCAGCCGGTTCAGATGCGCATGAACGAGCTCATCGCGGGTGTTCGCGCCGAGGTGGCGATCAAGCTGTATGGCGATGACCTGGACCAGCTGGCAGCCATCGGTGGGCAGATCGAGAAGGTTGCCAGTAGCATCGAGGGCAATGCCGACGTGAAGCTGGAACAAGTCACCGGCCTGCCCCTGATGACCATCACGCCCGATCTGGATGCCTTGGCCCGCTATGGCGTATCGATCGACGCCGTGCAGAAAACGATCTCCATGGCATTGGGTGGCGAAACAGCCGGCCAAGTGTTCGAGGGGGATCGCCGCTTCGACATCGTGGTTCGCCTGCCAGAGAGCATGCGCGAAAACCCGAGGACCTTGGCGTCACTACCCGTCGCGTTGCCAGTTAGTGAGGAAGCGGCACGTGGCTATGTGCCGCTGGGCCAACTGGCCAAGGTGGAAGTCGCCCCAGGTCCGAATCAGGTCAGCCGGGAGAACGGCAAACGACGGGTGGTCATCACCAGCAATGTTCGCGGTCGGGATCTTGGCTCGTTCGTGGAGGAGCTGCGCGAACGCGTGGATACGGAGGTGGCGATGCCGGAGGGCTACTGGGTGGAGTATGGCGGCACGTTCGAGCAGCTGATCTCTGCCAGCAAGCGCCTTTCGGTCGTGGTGCCGGTCGTGCTGGTGCTCATCTTTGGCCTGCTGTTCATGGCCTTCGGCTCGGGCAAGGATGCCGCGATCGTCTTCAGCGGTGTGCCATTGGCACTCACAGGCGGCGTACTGGCACTGGCAATGCGGGGAATCCCGCTATCCATCTCAGCGGGCGTTGGCTTCATCGCTCTATCCGGCGTCGCGGTGCTCAACGGCTTGGTGATGATCAGCTTCATCAAAAAGTTGCGCGAGGACGGCGCCTCTCTGGAACACGCCGTCCATAAGGGGGCGATTACCCGCTTGCGGCCGGTGCTGATGACGGCGCTGGTGGCTAGCCTTGGATTCCTGCCCATGGCCCTGAACGTCGGCGCTGGCGCAGAAGTGCAGCGCCCGCTGGCCACAGTCGTTATTGGCGGAATCGTGTCATCCACTTTGCTGACCCTGCTGGTGCTACCGGCGCTCTATCGCCTCATCCATCGCGATGGGAACCTCAACAACACGGAGCGCGCATGAGCGCTCCTTCAATTCCGAAAGTAAAGGAGAGTTTCTTGCGCAACATCAAGCTACCTGCGGCCGCACTCGCAGGCCTTGCGCTGCTGACCACAACAGCAGCTGCGGTGGCCCATGGCGTCAGCGAGGGGGACGCCGCCTTCCTCGAAGAAAGTTCCGGCCGCAATCTGCTGGCATTCACCTATCTGGGTGCCAAGCACATGTTCACCGGATACGACCACATCCTGTTCCTGCTGGGGGTGGTGTTCTTCCTGTACCGCATGAAGGATGTGGGCATCTACGTCACGCTCTTTGCCATAGGGCACAGCATCACGCTGCTGCTCGGCGTGTTGGGCGGCTTCCACGTCAATCCATACATTGTGGACGCCCTCATCGGCTTTTCTGTTGTCTACAAGGCGTTAGACAACATGGGTGCTTTCCGGCGTTGGTTCGGCTTTCAGCCCAACACGAAGGCTGCAGTGATGATTTTTGGTCTGTTCCACGGCCTCGGCCTTGCCACCAAGCTGCAGGACTTTTCACTGTCCCCGGAAGGTCTCGTCGCCAACATGTTGGCGTTCAACGTTGGCGTGGAGATCGGCCAGATCCTTGCTCTGGCGCTCATCCTGATCGTCATGGGCTTCTGGCGCCGCTCGCCGATGTTTGCCCGCCAAGCCTTTGGTGCCAACGCCGTGTTGATGACCGCTGGTTTCCTGCTCATCGGCTACCAGCTCACCGGCTACTTCGTTTCCTGATCGAGATAATTCAATGTCCATTACTGCAAATCAGCCTCTTCCCAGCACCGGCCGCCTGGTCCGCGCCACCTTCATCGCCGCAGCCGTAGCATCTGTGCTGCTGGTCACTACCGTCATGCCTGCCGAGTACGGCATTGACCCGACCGGTGTCGGTCGGGCGTTGGGCCTGACCAAGCTGGCCGAGACTACTGAGGACAATGCGCCAGATGCCGCGGCTCCGGTCACGGGTTCCAACAACCAGGCCAACCAGACCTTGGCCGAAAAAGCCAAAGCCGCTTTTGGTGAGAACAAGGGGCAGACGTTGGATGCCGCTGCAAACTCACTTACCGCAGGTCCAATGCGTACAGACGCACTTACCGTGACATTGGAGCCGGGCAAGGGCGCTGAAGTAAAAGCACATCTTAAGCAGGGTGCCGGCGCTATCTACCGCTGGAAAGCTACCGGCGACGTGGCGGTGGATATGCACGGTGAGCGCCCGGAGGTGAAGGGCGCTTGGACCAGTTATTCAGTCGAGGCCGCGCAGACCCAAGCCGAAGGCACTTTCATTGCCCCCTTCGATGGGACGCACGGCTGGTACTGGCAGAACCGTGGCACCACACCGGTGGACGTTTCGGTCGAAGTCGTCGGTTTCCAAGCTGACCTGTATCGCCCTTGATCTCCCCACACTTGATTTCAACCCGCGGTGTGTACACCGCATTTTCCGGAGTGTTACCCATGAAGATCCGCAATGTTCTCGTAGCTTGCTTCCTCGCAGCAGCCTCCACCTCCGGAGCTGCAGTCGCGCATGACCCTGCCCTGCATGAGCCCACCCCGGCTCCCGCAGCGGTAGTGAAGAAGCCCAAGCCCACCACCTGCGAGCAGTTGGCTGATGCATCCAAGTATGACGTCAATCACAATGACTCGGCCACCAAGGCGCTGAAGACCTCCTGTGATGCTCAGAAGGCGGGTGCGGCGAAGAAGTAATCTGTTTGAAAGAGCGAGCGGGACCCAACTGGTCCCGCTCTATCTCCTTGCATGCACTTCTCGAGATTCCTTCCATGATCGACGTTCTGAAGAACTCAAGCTTCCGGAACCTGTTTGCCGCCCAGGTCGTAGCTCTGGTGGGCACAGGTCTGGCGACGGTTGCATTGGCCTTGTTGGCCTACGACCTGGCCGGTGCCGAAGCTGGCGCCGTGCTGGGGACAGCACTGGCGATCAAGATGATCGTCTATGTGACACTCGCCCCAGTCTCAGCGGCCGTAGTACCTCCAGCATTGCGAAAGACCGTCTTGATCGCACTTGACCTGGCCCGAGCCGCGGCTGCTCTTACCCTGCCGTTCGTCACCGAAATCTGGCAGGTCTACATCCTGATTGCACTGTTGCAATCCGCCTCCGCATGTTTCACTCCCCTTTTCCAGTCACTCATTCCAGAGATTCTCAAGGATGAGAAGGACTACACCAAGGCACTATCGCTCTCCCGCTTGGCGTATGACCTTGAAAGTCTGTTGAGCCCTGCGTTGGCTGCGGCGTTGCTTACTATGATCAGTTTCCATGGGTTATTTGCCGGGACTTCTGTTGGCTTCGTACTCTCCGCGATACTAGTTTTCTCAACCGTCTTTCCCTTGATCGCGGACAAGCGAGGAAATGAGGGACCGTACACGCGAGCCATTCGAGGAATGCGCATCTACCTGCACACACCGCGTCTGCGTGGTTTGCTGGCGCTAAACTTGGTCGCTGCTGCGGGCGGATCGCTGGTATTCGTCAATACCGTGGTTGTGGTGCGCAGCGTCCTTCATGGCGGTGAGCGTGAAGTGGCCTGGGCCCTGGCTGCGTTCGGTATCGGATCGATGACGATCGCCATGCTTCTACCGAAAATCCTGGGAAAAATCTCGGACCGACTGGTCATGCTCGCAGCAGCTGGCCTGATGTGCACAGTACTAGCGGGCCTGCTCGGCACCTGGATTGGATTGAACGGAGTCGTCACCTGGGCCGTAGTCATTCCAGGCTGGGTACTTCTCGGGATGGCTTATGCAGGACTTGTCACCCCCGGAGGTCGCTTGCTTCGCCGTTCCGCTGATTCTGCTGATCTACCATTTTTGTTCGCTGCGCAGTTTTCGCTGTCTCATGTTTGCTGGCTAATCGCATATCCACTTGCTGGCATGGTTGGAGCTCGCTGGGGAATCCCCGTGGCGATCAGCGCGCTGACCGGCCTGGCTGTTTCCGGGCTGATCGCTGCCTGGTATTCGTGGCCGCAACTTGATCCTGATGAGATAGAACATCGTCACGATGATCTACCAGGCGAACACCCACATTTGACGAATCTGGACGGGAACGAAAAGACGCATTCACATCGATTCGTCATCGATGAACTGCACCGTCGATGGCCATCATGATGAACGCACGCCGGTGCCACATAGCGCTTACGTCTTGGATGGCTAGCGACTTCAGGCAGTTGGAATAAGCTAGCGGCCGGCATATGCCCAGAGGGATTTGCTACCGCTGTCGTGCGAACTCTAGATCTCGAGAGAGGGTCTCGCGCACTGGGCAGCTATCAGCAACAGCCTCCAACTTAATGCGCTCTGCGTCACTGATGTCACCGACAATTTCGATTTCGTAGTTGAAGCATGTTCTCGTCTGATCAGGCTTGCTGATCCACACCGTTGTGGAAACGTGTTCAACTGCTATCGAATGCTGATCGGCGTACATCCGGATTGCCATGTTGATGCAGGTGGCGAAGGCTGCCTCCAGCAACTGATGGGCGCCGAATCCAGTTCCGCGTCCACCTTTCGCGGCGGGTGCATCGCAGACAATAACCTGAGTCTCGTTGCTGACTTCTGATTGGTAAGGAACCGGTAAGCTGTTGACCGTGATCATCAAAACACCTCTCTACAGCATATTTCAGTAACATCGTGCGGCAGACTACCTCGCGTCTATCAGGCCTGGGGGGGGGCCGATACGCCAGATCTAGCCTGTGACGACCTCGAGTCCCGCTGCCTTCCACTCGGGAAACCCCTCCTCCAAACGACGAATGCGGTAACCCTTCATCCGCAATGCGGACACGACCTCGAAGGACATGACGCAGTACGGGCCTCGGCAATAGGCGATGATCTCCTGATCCTTGGGCAGCTCCGCCAGGCGGTCCTCCAGCGCCTCGATAGGCATGCTGACGGCTCCAGGTAGATGGCCGAGCGCGAATTCAGCTTCTGGACGCACGTCAAGCACGGTGACCATCCCGCTATGCATCCTCGTGATGAGCTCCTCCCGAGACACCGGCTCCAGCGCGTCGCGCGCGTCGAAATAGTCACGAACGATTCGGTCAACTTCCGCGACATTGCGTTCAGCGAGATGGCGCAGCGTTTGAAGGACGGCCACTACTTCAGCATCGCCGGCCAAACGATAGAAGACCTGCTTACCTCGACGCTCGGCGTCCACCAAACGGGCACGGCGTAGCAGCTGCAAATGGCGGGACGTGTTGGCAACACTCATGCCCGTCAATTCCGCTAGAAGGTCGACACTACGGTGGCCTTGGGCAAGGTGCTCGAGCAGTTCGAGACGATTGGCGTGCCCGAGTGCCTGAGCCACTTCGGCCAAATGCTCGTAGATCGCGTGCTTCGGAGTGCTTGACATTCCCTACCCCTCCAAACAATCATTCAATTCATTGATTGAATGATGCCATTGCATAAAGAGGGTGGCAAGCCATGGTCCTTGGACAGCACCTGCAAGCAAACCCGGCGCGTCGCTTGCACGGCAAGCGCCTGTCCGCGCCCGGTTTCGAAAGGCATTACCGCATGGCTACCAGTGCCGGTAACGCCGGTCATCCGGAAGCCGAAACGATATGAGTGCGACGTCGGTGGCGGCTCCCGTTCGGCTTGGCCTCAAGGAGAACTGGCGGCAGTTTTCTTTGCTTGTACTTATCAATGCGTTTGTTGGTGGCATGGTTGGTATCGAGCGCACCGTCGTGCCTTTGATTGGCACAGAAGAATTCCGCGTCGCGTCGACAACGCTGGTCACCTCCTTCATCGTCAGCTTTGGCCTGGTCAAGGCGTTCGCCAACCTGATCTCCGGTCACCTTGCGGACACTTGGGGTCGCAAACGCGTTCTGGTTCTTGGTTGGCTATTGGGCTTGCCTGTGCCCTTCATGATCATCGCTGCACCCACCTGGGAATGGATTATTGCCGCGAACGTGTTTCTTGGCTTGAGCCAAGGATTTGCATGGTCTATGACGGTGATCATGAAGATCGACCTTGTTGGGCCGAAGGGACGCGGACTGGCGGTTGGCTTGAACGAGTTCGCAGGCTATCTCGCCGTTGGCATTACCGCCTTCCTCACTGGCTATCTCGCCAGCCGCTATGGCCTGCGTCCGGCGCCAATCTACCTCGGTGTCATCTATGCGATCGCAGGCACGTTGCTGTCGATTCTCGTTGTTCGAGACACTCGCGGTCACGTACATGCGGAAGCGGCCGCCACTGAGACCAACTCGCCAACATTGAGCTTTCGGCAGGTATTCGCGCTTACGTCGTTCAAGGATCGGAACCTGTTCGCCGCATCGCAAGCCGGACTGGTGAACAACCTCAACGATGGCATGAGCTGGGGCATATTCCCGCTTTTCTTCACCACACTGGGTTTGGGTGTGGAGCGTATCGGGCTTCTGAAGGCTATTTATCCAATCGTCTGGGGCGCAGGCCAGGTTGTGACTGGGCCACTGAGTGATCGCTGGGGACGCAAGGGTCTGATCGTAGCCGGCATGTGGGTGCAGGCAGTAGGTCTGGTGCTGACGGCCGCTACCGGGCAATTTCGGTGGTGGTTCGTCGCCAGCGTGCTACTGGGCCTTGGCACGGCCATGGTCTACCCGAGCCTGATTGCAGCAGTATCCGATGCCTCTGCCCCCTCCTGGAGGGCGCGATCGCTTAGTGTCTATCGCTTCTGGCGTGACATGGGCTACGCGATCGGCGCGCTGTCGGCAGGACTCATTGCTGATCGTTTTGGTTTCGCGACAGCGATCTACTCAATTGCAGTGTTGACCTTCCTGTCTGGCCTGGTGGTGGCTTTCGCAATGCGCGAAAACTCTGCTGGCCGTGAAACTGTTACATCCATAACTACGGGTGAGCCATGAGTGTTCTTTTCATCATCAATGATCCGCCCTACGGCACAGAGCGCATGTACAACGCCCTTCGACTCGCCGGGTCAATCCTGAAGAGTGGAAAAACCATAGTGAATGTGTTCCTGATGGCCGATGCCGTACTTGGAGCGAAAGCGGGGCAGAAGACGCCTAACGGGTACTACAACATCGAGCGCATGGTCCGCCAGATTGTGTTGGCACGTGGTGAGGTTCTGCTTTGCGGTACATGCATGGATGCCAGGGGGATCACTGACAATGAAGTCATGCAAGGCGCTCGACGCAGCACGATGGAGGAACTGACAACCGTCACCCTTGCCGCAGACAAGGTCTTGGTGTTCTGACGTGTCTCAGATGCATCTCGATTACGACGCCACCACGTCAGCTGCCTATCCCGTTGAAGCAACGATAAATCGCCACGCTTTGACATCCGAATCCGTCTATTTTGCACGAGCATAAGTACGCACACATGAAGAACCACGCACACCGCCAAGTGCTGATCCTGGCTAGTGCCCAGGCCTTGTTCCAGATCGTTTCCGTGATGGTGATGACGATCGGTGGGCTGGCCGGCGCACAATTGGCTGATTCGCCCAAGTGGGCGACGCTTCCGATCGCCACCATGTTCCTCGGCACGGCCCTCGTGACCTTTCCCGCTTCGATGTGGATGGCTCGCGTCGGACGCAGAACCGGCTTTCTGTGCGGCACTGCGATGGGCCTCGTTGGAGGTCTCATCGCGGCTTTCGGCATATGGAAGCAATCGTTGCCGATTCTGGTGTTCGGCACCTTCTTCATTGGTGCCTATCAAGCCTTTGCGCAGTTCTATCGTTTCGCCGCCGGCGAAGTGGCTGACGATGCATTTCGACCGCGCGCGATATCTTTGGTACTGGCCGGCGGCATCGTCGCAGCTTTGGTAGGACCGACGCTCGCTCGTGCTGGCGGACCACTCTTGGCGCCCGAGTACCTGGGATCGTTCCTGATTCTGGCGGTTGTATCCGTGGTAGCGAGCGGCGTCCTGCTCGGCTTGAGGATTCCCCCTGCTGTGGGCCACCTCGTGGAGCCAGAGAATAGACGGCCCTTGCGTGAGATCGTGCTGCAGCCTACCTATCTTGTGGCCTTGTTTGGTGCGGCGACTGGCTACGGCATCATGATCCTGGCAATGACAGCTACGCCCATTGCAATGATCCACCACCATCATGAGCTGGCGAATGCAGCTACCGTTATCCAGTTACATACGTTGGGCATGTTCCTCCCCTCCTTCTTTACAGGCTCACTGATCGCCCGATTCGGTGCAATTCCGATCATGCTCGCCGGCGCGGTAATTTTCATTGGCCATGTCCTCACGACGTTGACAGGAACGAGTTTCGGTTCCTTTGCGACCGCACTAGTCCTCCTCGGCGTCGGTTGGAACTTCATGTACGTCGGAGGCACCACCCTGCTGACCAACACCTACACAGTCGCCGAAAAAGCGCGAGCGCAGGCCGTCAATGACATGACGATCTTCTTCGTAGGGCTGGCGTGCTCGTTCAGTGCCGGTGGGCTGCTCGACGCAATGGGCTGGCAGAAAATGAATCTTGTTCTGCTTCCCTGGTTGCTCATGGCCGTCGCTGCGCTCAGCTGGCTTGGATTGAGGCAGAGACGCACGGCCGTTGCAGAGTCGGCATAGTGCTGCCGCGTGTGAAGTGGATACGCGAGGTTCGTGTAGACCAAACGGATCAAGCACCGCCTCGGGATAGTGGGACGGAATGCCGCAGCAGTCTCCCAGGTCCTGTGATAAGACGATGATCTACCGTAACCAGCTGTGGAAGCCTCCTTCGAGGCAGGCTTCCACACTTCTATACAGTTCGTCGATACAGTTCGTCGATCAATCGCGTCCTCGATGAACCCAGCGATAGAGCACTGGCAGAACCATCAAGGTCAGCAACGTGGACGACACAATGCCGCCGATCACCACGGTTGCCAACGGCCTTTGCACCTCCGACCCTGGTCCGACATTGAGTGCCATTGGAACAAAGCCCAATGACGCCACCAATGCCGTCATCAGCACCGGACGCAGTCTGCTGAGCGCGCCTTGCCGCACGGCCTGATCGACGCCCACCCCGCGCTGGCGAAGATCACGGATGAAGCTGATCATTACCAGTCCATTCAAGACGGCTACGCCTGACAGAGCAATAAATCCGATGCCTGCGGAGATCGAAAGCGGGATATTGCGCAGCACAAGCAGCAGCACGCCGCCGGTCAGTGCCAACGGCACTCCACTGAACACAACCATGGCGTCCTTGAAGGACCCAATGGCCCAATACAGCAGTGCAACGATCAACAGCAAGGTGACCGGCACTACGATCGCGAGGCGCTGACTGGCCGACGCGAGTTGCTCGAAGCTTCCGCCAAACTCGATCCAGTAGCCCGTCGGCACCTTTACCTGTGCATCGAGCGAGGTGCGAAGCTCGTCCACGAAGCTCCCCAGATCGCGATCACGAACGTTGGCGGTCACGACCATACGACGCTTTCCGTTCTCGCGATTGATCTGATTGGCGCCCTCGCTCATCTCGATGCGTGCGACTGCCGACAACGGTACGCTTCGGGCCGCGCTGGGAGACTTACCTGCACCTGCCTCCGCGTCGATAGGGAGTGCAATTGGCAACCGCGCCAATGCATCTGGATCCTGCCGTAGAGGTTCGGGCAGACGAACCACGATGTCGAACCGTCGATCACCCTCGAATATCTGCCCCGCAACTTCACCCCCAACTGCCGTTGCGACAACCCGTTGGACATCCTCTGGGGTAAGACCCAGGCGATTCAGGGCGGCACGGTCAGGGATGACGGACAGGAACGGCAACCCGCTCGCCTGCTCCATCCGCACATCAGAGGCACCCTGCACTGTCTTGACCACGGCCTCGATGGATTTGCCGGTACGCGCCAGTACCTCCAGGTCATCGCCGTACAGATTGATTGCCACATCTGCACGAACACCGGAGATGAGCTCGTTCATCCGCATCTGGATCGGCTGGGTGAACTCGTAGTTGTTGCCAGGCACGCGTGCAACGACCGCTTCAATATCCTCTACAAGCACTGTCTTGGTCTTACGTGGATCAGGCCATTGCGAACGCGGCTTGATCATCACAAGCGTGTCAGCCACAGACGGCGGCATCGGGTCTGATGCTACCTCCGCAGTGCCCACCTTTGAGAAGACCCGCTCGACCTCCGGAACTTCGAGAAGTCGCGTCTCCAGAATTTTCTGCATCTGCACGGATTGCGTAAGACTGGTGCCGGGAATGCGCATGGTTCCGATCGTGATGTCGCCTTCATCCAGACTGGGGACGAACTCGCTGCCCATCCGCGATGCGATCACACCGCTACCTGCAACCAGCAGGATAGCCAAGCCACCTACAATCCGCGCATGTCGGAAGCTGGTATCAAGAAGCGGTTCATAACGCCTGCGCATCCAGGACATCAGGCGATTCTCTTTTTCCTGGACGCGTCCTCCGAGCATGAGTGCGATGGCTGCGGGCACGAAGGTGAGCGCCAGCACCATTGCACCGGTCAGCGCCAGAACAACGGTAATTGCCATCGGGTGGAACATCTTCCCTTCGACGCCGGTGAGGGCAAAGATTGGAAGGTAGACAGCAGTGATGATGCCGAGCCCGAACAGGCTTGGACGGATAACTTCCGCGGTAGCAGCGGCAGTCAACTCGAAGCGCTCTTCAAGCGAAAGCGTCCTGCCGAGCTCGTGCTGACGTTCGGCGAAACGGCGCAGGCAGTTCTCGATGATGATTACCGCACCGTCCACGATCAAACCGAAGTCCAATGCGCCCAAGCTCATCAGATTGGCTGAGACGCCGCCACGCGCCATGCCGGTCAGCGTGAACAGCATGGCAAGCGGGATGACCAGCGCCGTGATGAGCGCTGCACGGAAGTTCCCAAGCAACAGGAAGAGGATGACGATGACAAGCAGTGCGCCTTCCGTCAGGTTCTTGGCAACCGTCGTGATGGTCCGGTCCACCAGCAAGGTCCGGTCATAGACAGGTGTCACCGTGACGCCTGCAGGCAGGCTACGGGAGGCCTCCTCCAACCGTTTGGCGACCGCTTGCGAGACCTCACGGCTGTTCGAGCCCATCAGCATGATGGCGGTGCCCAGCACCACTTCATGGCCATTCTGTGAAGCCGCACCACTGCGCAGCTCCTGCCCTTCACCGACTGTGGCCACATCGCGGACCCGGATCGAAACCCCCTCGCGACGCGTAACCAGGATGTCGCCGATCTGCCCGGGATCTGCCTGAGCCGGGACCCGTACCAGATACTGCTGACCGCTGCGTTCAATGTAGCCGGCACCTATGTTCTGGTTGGCTGCCTGCAGAGAACGAACCACGTCTTCCAGCGTCAGATTCAACGCACGCAGACGAGCGGGATCAGGCGTGACGTGGAACTCACGCTTGAAGCCACCTAGGGTGTTCACCTCGGCAACACCGGGAACATTTCGCAGCTGGGGACGGATCACCCAGTCCTGCAGGGTTCGCAGGTCCGTGGCGTTGTAAGGACTACCATCGGGCTTGCGCGCTTTGGGGTCAGCGTCGATCGTGTATGAAAAGATCTCCCCCATTCCCGTGGCGATAGGCCCGAGCATGGGCTCCATTCCCTGGGGAATCTGCGACTTGGCTTGCTGCAAGCGCTCAGCCACCTGCTGGCGGGCGAAGTAGATGTCGGTGCCGTCCTTGAAAACCACCGTGATCTGGGAAAGACCGTAGCGTGAGAACGAGCGGAACGACTCCATCTTCGGCAGGCCGGCCATCGCCGTTTCGACCGGGAAGGTTATGCGTTGCTCAACCTCCAGCGGGGAATAGCCAGGAGCAGCAGTGTTGATCTGCACCTGGACATTGGTGATGTCGGGCGTTACGTCGATGGGCAGGTGGCGGAAACTCCAGACCCCCACGGCAACGAGTACAAGTGTCAATGCCATGACCAGCCAGCGGTGGCTGATGGAGGCCCGGATCAAACGTTCCAGCATTCGGGAATCCTCAGTGGTCATGGCCAGCCGCCGACTTCTCGATATCTGCCTTGATCAGGTAACTCTGTTCCACCACGACCTCGTCACCGGCAGCAACACCTTCGAGTACCTGTACATGCGTCGCGTCGCGCTTGCCCAGCGTCACCGGATGAGAGGTGTAGGTATCTCCAGTGCGAACAAAGACAGCGTCGCGTCCATCCATGCTTTGCACTGCAGATTGCGGAACGACCAGGTCGGCGTTCTCACTTGCAGTGGTGATCCTGACGTTAACTCCCGCACCGGGGCGCCAGTTGCTGGCCGGGTTCTCCAGGACCGCCCTCCCCACCACACTCTGGCTGGCAATTGCTGTCCCGGGGAGAATGCGCTGCAAGCGGCCAACCGAAGGCTCACCGCCATAGAGGTCGGCCACTTCGATCTCATCTCCAGGCCGCAGTGATGCGGCTTCTGCACCGAATACGTGCACATCGACCCACACCTGTGAAAGATCGGCTATCTCGAACAGCACCTGCCCTTCCGCAGCGCCCCCACCCACCTGAGCCGCGCGTGTCACCACCACCCCACTACGCGGTGCGTTGATGCTGTAGGCACTCAAGCTCAGGTTGCTGTCGACCGTCGCCAGCACCTGACCCGCCTTTACGTTGTCGCCCACGTTGGCCATCAGCGCTCGCACCGTGCCGGGAAACCGTGCCGTGACCTGCGACTGGGCGCTGTCGCCAGCGGTGATCATCCCCTGCACTTCGAGTTGGGTGCGAATTGCGCCGGGCGCAACAGCCGCAACCTCAACGCCGTTGTCCTTGGCGTCCTGCGCGGAGATGGTGGTGCTTTCAAGTGCACCATCTTCATGATCGTCAGCATGAGCGTCCGTGTGTCCCTCCTCGTGGCTGCCGGAGTCTTCTCCTTCCGCATGACCATGGGGATCGGTTGGCTGCTGACTGTCCTCGCCTGCCTGTTTGCCACCACAGCCAGCCATCGCGGAGGCCAGCGTCGCAAGCAGCAGCCAGCGGGGAGCATGCGTCATAAGGAGGGTCATGGCGAGGTCGGGTCCTGTGCGGATGAAGGAGATTTCGTGGAATCAAGGATTGGTTGGCCGGTCAGACGCTGCAGTTCGATCAGTGCACTCTGTGCCGCCAGCGCAGCTTGTAGCTGCCGGCGCATGGCTTGTGCCTGCTGGTCCTGCAGTTGCGCCCACTCCAGGTAACTGGTTGCACCCGCTGCCCAAGCTGCCGCTGCAGACTTCTCTGCGCGCGCCAGGCGCGGCAACACATCGCTACCCAAACGCGCAGCTTCCAACCGCGATGTCTGGTACTCGCCAAATGCCTGTGCTGCGGCAGCGTGCAAGCGGACTTGCAATGCCTCACGCTGCAACGGGATCAAAGCCAGCTCTGCTTCCGCGGCGCGAATGCCCGGAGCCGCGCGAGCACTGCTTCCAAGCCCCAATGAAATGCCGGCAAACAAGGCGGTGTCGTCACTGTCCTGAAACCGGCGTGCACCGAGCTGCCAGCCGACGTCCGCGCGGGACGCAGTGCGGGCCAGCCGCAATTCGGACTCTCGTACCCTTGCCTCTCCCTGCAGGAGCGCCAGTTCAGGGGATCGGGTGAGTTGCTCGGAGAAAGCTGCGAACTCGCCTGCTGCCGGTAATACCAGCGGATCACCGGTCACGTCTCCCGCAGCAGGTGAGGTGCTGTTCCACAAGGCTGAGAGGCTTTGACGCGCGGCCCGTTCGGCTTGAGCTGCACTATCACGGTCAAGTTCTGCTTCGGCCAACGAAGATTGCGCAGTCAGCACGACCGACTCCGGCGCACCACCCGCCTGGTGTCTACGCCGCGCTGCATCCACCGCACGTTGGCGCTGGGTGATGTCCAGCGCGGCGATGCGTTGCTGCTGCACAGCCCCGGCGATAACGAGATAGCGGCGTGCCGTCTCTGCCAGTAGATCCAATCGCGCCATCTCGCGCTGGGGAGCAAGGTGGTCGATATTTGCACTCGCCAAAACTCGGCGAGCATCCAGCTTCCCACCACGCTCCAGCGTACCCGCCAGGCTGACGCTCAGTTCGGCTTGATCGGCCCCCTTGTAGCTTCCGCTGCCAAGGACGTTCTCCAGTTCCAATGCCGCGGTCATCTGCGGGCGTTGGGCGGCGATCTCGGCGCGGGCATCCAGCACACGCCGCTGGCCTTCAATAAGGCGGAGTTCTGGATGCCCCTGAGCGACGCGTTCGATGGCTGCGTCCAGCGTTAATTGCTGGTTGTTTTCCGCCCACGCTGGCGCACAGACGAGTCCCAGGCAAAGGAAAAGCGAGGTTAGACGAGGCTTCATGCCGGTAGATCCAGTGAGAAAGTGGGAGATCAGGGAATGCGCGAGGCCTTCCAGGCAGGCCATGCTTCAGCGATCACGCTGATGGCCGATCGCAGGAACAGCAGGCCGATGACCACGCCGGCAAGCACATCCGGCCAACCCTGGCCCGTCAGCGCAACGCCGCCCGCAGCGACCAGGACCCCCAGATTTGCCGCGACATCGTTGCGCGAGCATTCGAAGGTGCTTTTCATGTTGATGTTCAGCTTGCGGAACCGCCACAGCAGCGCAAGGCAACTGAGGTTTGCGACAAGGGCGACTGCACCGAAGATGAGCATCAGTGAGCTCGACGGCGGCACGCCGTTGATCAGCTTGTTGATGACCTCGATCACGATGAATACGAAGAAGCCAAGGATCAGCAAGCCCTTGGCGAGCGCGGCACCAGCTTCCCAACGAGCGCCCCGTTTGACCGCCCATAGGCTCAGCCCATAGACAATGGCATCGCCGAGCATATCGACCGCGTCCGCCTGCAGTGCGCTGGACCGGGCAATGAGGCCAGCCCCGAACTCAATGAAGAACATCGCCAGATTGATGATCAGAACCGCGATCAGCACCCTCCGTTGAGCGCTATGCAGGGCGAGACTTTCCAATTCTTGGCGCTTGTTTCCGCAACAATGATCCACGGGGGCCTCCGCCGGGGCCTGCCCGGACTTGAAAAACGAATCAGGCGCCTTTATGAACCCTGTAGCTACTACAAGGTCAAGTCATGAATGAATTTTTTACCATTGGCCAATTGGCCCGGCATACGGGAACCAAGGCGGAGACGATCCGGTACTACGAGAAAATCGGGCTACTGGAGGAGCCGCAGCGATCGGAAGGCAACTACCGGCACTATGGAGAGCAGGCACGGCGCAGACTGTCGTTCGTCCGTCGTGCGCGTGAGCTTGGCTTCTCGATCGAGCAGATTCGAGAGTTGATCACCTTTGGCGAGCAACGCGAACACGAGTGCAGTTCCGTGGACGATGTGGTGAAGGAACACATCGCCGAGATCAAACGGAAGGTAGTCGACTTGCTTGCACTGCAGACCGAGCTGCAACGCATGCTCGGGAACTGCCCTGGAGGTCGCGTCGCCGACTGTCGGGTGCTTGAGGCGTTGCAACCAGCGACATCAACGTAAACGAAAGCTGGACGCTGATGGTCCGGTCAAGCATCCCGCACCTAAACTACCCTTGATTACGCGGGTTAAACTCCTGCCCTACCACATGTCCGCTATCGGCCACTTGCTGACAGCAGCCTCAAAGCCAAGTCAATTGGCATGAATCACCGTGTAGTCTGCGCTTCTCCGGACTATCTGAAGTGCAATAGCACACCAAAGCAACGTGATGATCTATCGCAAAATGACTGCACCGCAATGCGATTTGGCCTCAATAGCGATCGCACGTGCCCCTTCCGTGTCGACGGCGAAGCCTACACAGTCCGGGTAACTGGACGAAGAATCGCAAACAGCGGCGAGCTAGTCAGACGCTGGTGCCTGCAAGGTTGGGGGCTCTGTTACAAGCCTGTGTGGCATGTCCAGGGGGATCTGGATGCTGGTCGGTTGGTCGGTTGGCCGAGGTATTGGCGCCGTTTTCCGTAGGGACATCGGCGCTTAAAATTTTTTACTCGCCGATACGTGCGCAGCCTCGACGAGTTCGACCGACGATCGAAGCAATAGCAAAAGAACTAGGGTAAAAAGCGATTCGAGCGAAGCGCCAAGCCCTCCTGAGCAAGCTTAGCAGCTTCTTGATGTCCTGCAATTTTTCTCCTGCTCGCGTCCTTCTAAGAGATCGCGATGTCGCCTCCCCGTGAACTTCATCCACGGATTCAAAGCCAATGCAAGCAGTTAAAATATCTTCCCATTTTCCAGCATATCGTTGAGGCACCATGGAGCGCGCCGAGGAAGTTAAATCACTGGCAAAAGTATCGAGAGAGTTACGCATCCCAGTAAGAACGTTGCTTCACCACAGCTCACAAGGCCATCTCCCGCTTTACGTGATGCCGCCGCATCGTGGCATCACATACTACGCCGTGCACAATCATTTCTTCGAAGAACATCAGCCAACATCACCCGATCTATTACCCGGACTTATGCAGCTTGGCGAGGTTGCCGGTTTAGCGGTATCCAATGACGACATAGATCGACTGGCTTCAGGCGAGGAGATCAAACGATCCCTGTTTTGTTCATTAATCCAGTGGGACGCTGACTGGACCCCGAGCTGGACGCAGACGGTGTATCCGCTACCCAGAAAATTCGTCAACCCCCTCGAAATGGGTGAATGGTTCATTGCCGCGTATCAAAATTCCGCACAGAGAGAAGACGACTACGACTACTTTCGCACTCCTCTCGACGTAAGAATTAACCCATCAACCCTGCGTGTTCGCAGCAGAGACATCACACTGTTTCTCCGAAGCCTCACAACCACTCACTTCTTGGGTGAACTATCTTCGAATGACGAAATCACTAACAACTTTCCTGCCTACATCTCAATCAAACTCGCCCAAGTTGCAGAAGCCAATAGAAGGTTTTGGTCCAACTACCAGAAGCTAGATATCCTCCAAAGGATCGATCGGCGCAACGAAGTCAACGAGTTCCTGAAGGGAGCATTTTTGCAGGCTTGCGATAAGAAATCAAAAAAGAAGTCATTGTTAGAACTCGCGTTGGATGTATGCGACCCGTCGCTGATGACTGACTCGAAAAGACGGCAGATCGACCACAACACCGCCACTCCTGAGCTTCTAGTCTTGCTCGCAGCAGCGAAGCTGTTTTGGTCGCCACACCTAGCAAGGGGATACACCCAAGCAACCGATCCTCAACGAGAAGACGTCATCCACTTTCTGCGGACAATGGGGCTAACTACAGGCAACAATGCTAGCAGCGCAGCAACGTTGATACGCCCGGAAGACGCCATATCAACTCAGCCAAAGAACCGCCCCCGCAAAGCAGAGCTGAAGACAGGGGCACAGTTGGCAACGTTCCACGAGAGACTCCATGCGTCCATGCGGCGTGATCGTCCATAGGCGGAGATCGTCGCACCTACCGCACGCCACAAGAAAAATCAAGCGTTAATGCGCTAACCAATGCAGAAATGCTCCGAATCCGAAGAATCGTCAGGGTTGCAAACGCACTCGCAACGCCCTTTCAATTCAGGAGCAAGAGCAATGAACTACCGCACTAATTTCATTTCGTCCTCCGAGACTGCAAACGGCACCCGCCGTAAGGCAGGCGAAAAGGTCAAGGCCCTCGTTTACGCAGAGGGTCTTGGCACCACTAGCATGCAAGTTGATACCCAAGACCCGTGCATGGAGAAGCGCCTGAGCGCACGCCACACTTGGGAATTCCTGGATGAAAGCCGCAGCACTTTCTACGCACGCCAGAACCCGAAAGACCCCAACTACGACCCGCTGTTTCCTCGCCCGATCCCGTCCTCCACCAAGGGAACTGGTCCGCGTCGCTGGAAGCTGGGCGCTCTTGTCGCTTGGCTGCAGCTGTGCGAATCGAATGCAGCAAGCGCCTGAGGGGGAATCCATGAAGAACGAAAAGATCACCCCAAAGGGTACTGAAACCCGCGAGACGCGCGTAGAGCGTGTGATCCGCCTGCTTGAAACGACTGCCGTTGCCCCCTTCCAAGCGAAACTGCAGGAATTCCATGCGTTCTATCCGGCAGTAGTAGTCGCTCGCCAGAAAGGAATGAAGACCAAGCAGATCATCAAGATCTTGGCAGACGGCGGTATGAAGCTTTACCCAGGCCTCTTCGAGAAGCTGATGAAGGCGATGGAGCATAACGAAGAGCAGCCCCGTTGCAAGCTCTGTGGCCAGAGTCTGTCACTTACAGCGTCCACCCGCTCCAGCAGCATCGGCAAATCTGCAGACGCTGCTCGCAGTGACGAAGTGGCTTCGGAAGCATCGTCTATGGCTCTCACGCATCGCTAGTCGCCCGATCCGGCGCAAGTGCCAACGGACGCGCACTTCGCGCCTGTCCAAAGTCCAACTACCTCAATCCCTCGGCCTCAGGGCCGGGGGCACATATATGCGGAAGAAATTCAATGACCAACTTCAAACACCATTTCCCATTCCACCTGCTGCCTAAGCCCCGGAAACTACCGTTGCGCCGCTTCGATGCGGCAGCGGAAGAGTGCACTATTGCTCGTCAAGTGCCTTGCAAACTGGCCTATTTCACCGCAGCAGCAGCGTGCTGCGCAGCAGCGCAGGCGCTGGTGGACGTCACCAAACCTGAGGGGGGAACTGTCGGCACCAACGTGTATACCTTGATCACTGCAGCCTCTGGTGAGCGTAAGACAGATGTCCGGCGCGACCTTTTTGGTGCTTTCGACCAGATCGACATTGAGCTCAAGGCTCAGTTCGCACGGGAAAGTACCGAGTACGACGCTCACCTGCGCAGCTGGCACCGCATTGAAAAAGCACTCGCTTACGAGCTGAAGTCGGCAAAAGATCCCGACAAGGACGGGGTGCTTCAGCAAATGGATGATCACGATATGCGCAAGCCAGTTGCCCCAGTTGAAATGCGTGCCTCACTGAAGGAGCCAGGAATGGCACCCCTCAAGCGTGCAATGAGCAACTTTCCGTGCATTTCAATCATCTCGGGTGACTGCGCGACCTACTTGCGCGATGTGATCCTGCCCAACGACACCATGTTCTGTGACACCTGGAGTGGCGAAAAAATTGATGACCCGCGCATCACGGTTGCTAGCTACTACTGCGAGCAACCGCGCCTCGCCTGCCTCCTTATGATTCAGCCGGAAACATTGAAGCCGATCTTGAAATCTAAGAATGGTAAGGGCGCAATGGACTCAGGGTATTTCGGCCGAACGTTTTTCTGCAATGCAGGAACCACTCAGGGTACTCGCTTCCTGGATCTTGAAGTGGATAGCACATCCGTCGGAAGCAATCATCGCGACGTGTTCAACCGCAACATCAGGGAGCTGCTTCTGGAGGGCGTCACTGCCATGCGCGCCACTGATTGTCAGCGCAAGGTACTGCGGTTCAATGATGAGGCCAATCACATGTGGAAGCTGTACTACAACTACGTGGAAGAGCAACGAGGCGTCGACGGTCGCTATTACAAGATTGGCGACTTCGCGAACAAGCTGCCTGACAACGTTGCACGAATGGCCGCGGCATTTCACGTGACGGAGCGGTTCGAAGGTGATGAGATCGGCATGGAGTGTCTGATGACCTCCATCTTGATGTGGGACGAATCATCGAAAGACTATGCGGAAACGTTCACTCAGGTTGACCCGGACGAGGCTGATGCGATGCTTTTGCATGCTTGGTTGGAGGAGAAGCTCCGCAGCGAGCCAGCTCGAGAGGGTGGCCGGGTCGCACGGCAGTGCGATTTTGAGTACGTAAGCACTGCGTCTCAGTACGTACCGTTTCGACGGATGCGCGGCCAGAAAATCCATCCACTGCTTGCCATTCTGGTTCGCAAGGAATTGATTTCGGTCCACTTCTGTCCAGCTGGCCGTGGCCAGACAGCCGAGAAGATCCGCCTCCTCACCCCGCCGCCCCAGTAGGATCGACAGGAGAGAGGGGGGGGCGTAAACGTGCTAATGGTGCAAAGGGTTTGCACCATTAGCACAATCTAGAGAGGGGGGGCAGCGGAGCATCACTCTCCCAGTAGCCGCCCCCCTCGTTGCAGGGAAGGCGATCTACCCTAATGAGCAAGACCAAGGATGCGCCAAGCCTCCCTCTTCCCTCGCTCCAGATTCCCGAAGCTCTTGCTTCAGCAGTGATCCATCGTTGTCCAATTGTTGTGGTGACCTTCAACGCAACTCGTACACAAAGCAACCGGGAAAAAATCCATGCTTTCTCCTGTCCCCGACCAACCAATCGTTCAAAGCCAATCCCTGGATCGCATTGATCGCCTTGCATCAACATAGGCAGTTCTTTCGCGTTGTGCCATCTCCTGGATACGAAACGCCCCCAAGTGTCGCTCCGGCCTGCGTCCAATGCCCTGTTCCTCTAGTCTCCGATGATCAACACGATCTGCGATACCATTGCGCTGCAGGTGCTCGTTAATGACGCTAGCAACCATATGCCGTGTCTCGATCAAACTTTCACGTACCTGCACGCTCGTTCTTCCGCATGCGTCCTTTCTGCACCCGCCCGCTTCAGGCCTAGCGGAGTTGTACCTGCGGAACATCTGCGATGCTGATCGGTTGATTCCATCGGGCAAGCGATCTGACACCATCAAGTGCAGGTGCAAGTTCACTCCTCCTTCGAGTGATGCGACAGGTGCATGGATTGCGAACTCAAAGGGCTTAGCACCTGCCAAGAAACGAATGAGATCCTTCACCAGGTCTCTTGATCTGGACTCGATAAGCTCATTTGGGAGCGCAACGATGAACTCCCTGTACGCGGCTCCATTTATGCGCTCATTTTCGTCTGCCGCTGACCAGAATCTTCCTATGTCGTCCTCCGCCCAGTCGGGCAAGTTTCCGTACCCCGTATCGACGAGGTCTTCCCGGTACCCGTGCTTGCCATCTCGGCGAATGTAAGCACCATGCCCAGCCGCTTTGCCTTTGGAACCAGATTTGAGCTGTAGATGGAAGATTGCCATGGTTGACCTCAGTTTCGGAAAAGAAAAAGGCCAGTGACTTCAGTCACTAGCCTCTATGGTTTGGCTTGATAGCCGCTTAGATAGCTGCTTTTGAGAAACGGTAAGTGCGCGTTCTGCATTCCCCCCCTACTACTAGCCACTTCGTCACTACCAGCTGGGATCACTTTGAACACTCTGTGCAACTTGCCTTCTCTCATACCTTATGCATCTCAGCGTAGAGATTTACAGCAGCAAGCGCATGAATCTATCCAGTGGCTCTCTAGGACGGATTCACATTGGCGGACTGACTTCCTTCCACTCTCCTTCTACAAGTGCAAGGCGCCGAACCTGCTCTAACGACGGACAACACGTCCCGTCCCCAGGACCAGCCACTAGTGCCGTTAGCGTTAGCACTCCGTTCGCTACCGCGAAGTCCTTTACCGCCTGCCCGTATCCGGGGGTTCACCCCCGAAATCACGGACGGTTATGAAAGGGTTGAGAACTTCAGATCGCGCTTGGCGGTCCTCCGTCGCATCCGGCGGTTGTGGAACCGCTCAATGTATTCAAACACATCGGCTTTTGCCACATCGAGTG